>CALMOP010000187.1 GCA_937871775.1 uncultured Gemmatimonadota bacterium
CCGGTAATGGCGACCCAGTCCAGCAGCAGCCACGGCAGGGCCGCGCGCACCCGGTGCCATGGAGTGTGTTGCAGGGCGGCCCGATGCAGCGATTCTGCCCAGGAACCATACAGCGAAGCGAAGGTCTGCACCCGATGCGGGAGCCGGCGATCGATCCAGGCGGCGACGCTACCTGACCGGCGAATCAGCGATGGTGCGAGGGAGGCTGTCATGACCGAGACGCTGATCGCAATGCTGCCCAGCAGTTCCGGGGCAGCCCCGGCCTGAATCCCGACGCCGGCAATGATGAAGGAGAACTCGCCGACCTGCGCCAGCGAAAGCCCGGCCTGGACCGCCTCCCGGGCCCCCCGTCCCGCCAGAAAGACGCCCAGGCTGACGCCGCAGGTCTTGCCGACGAGCACGGTCGCGAGGAACAGGGCGGCGGCGCCCCAGGACCGGCCCAGCAGCAGCGGATCGAGCTGCATTCCCACGGCGACGAAGAAGATGGCGGCGAACACGTCGCGGAGCGGATGGACCTTCGCCTCCAGGGTCTGGCCGAAGCCCGATTCCGCGACCAGCTGACCGGCCAGGAAGGCGCCCAGTGCCACCGAGAATCCCAGCAGGTGTGCCAGCCAGGCCAGTCCGAAGCAGAGCCCGACCCCGCTGACCACCAGGACTTCCTCGTGACCCAGCTGGGCCACCAGCCGCACCGCCCGGGGAACCAGCAGCATGCCCAGGGCGAAGAACAGGCCCACCACCACCACCAGCCGCAGGATCAGCATCCCGACCGCGGGCCCGGACAGGTCGCGTCCGGCCGCGGCCCCGGTCAAGATCGCGATCAGCAGCATGGCGGCGAGGTCCTCGAAGATCAGGGTCCCCAGCACCGTCTCCCGGAGTCGCCCGGTGACGCCCTGCTCCCGGAATACCCGAGCCACGATCATGGTCGAGGAAATGGCCATGGTACCCGCGGCGAACAGGCTGGCGAGCGGGGACCAGCCCAGCAGCCGCCCCAGCGAGAATCCCAGCGCCAGCATGAGTCCCACTTCCACCGCCGCAGTCACCCCGGCGGTGGAGGCGGCCCGGAGCAGATCGCGAATCCGGAAGTCCAGCCCCACACTGAACATGAGGAGGATGACGCCCAGCTCGGACAGGAGCCTGATGCTGCTCGCATCCGAGATCAGCGCCGGGGGGAGGTGGGGACCTACGGCAAGTCCTGCGAGGAGATACCCGGCGACGATGGGCCAGCGGAGCCGGTGGAAAAGCACGGCCACCAGTCCGGCGGCCATCAGCACAATGGCGAGATCACGGAGGAAGTCGATCGTCTCCATCAGTCGTCCTTCCTCTCGGACTCCGGCTCTCGCGGTCCGGTTGGCCGGCTCAGCGACCGGCCTCCGACAGCTTGCGCAGCTCCCGGAGCACCCGTCGCTGGGCCCCGGCGTCTCGCACCGCCAGGAAGATGGTGTCATCGCCGGCAATGGTGCCGATGACGTCGCCCCAGGCCAGCCGATCGATCGCCACCGCGACCCGGTTGGCCTCGCCGGCCGAGGTGTGCAGCACCAGCAGCGCGTCTCCAGCGGGGTCGGCGGTCAGCACCCCCTCGGCAATCCGGCGCTCATCGGGGTGAGCCGGCTCCGCCGCGATCCGGGCGGGTCGGCGATAGGCCCCATCGACCTTCACCAGCCGGAGGGCAGTGATGTCCCGGCTCACCGAACTCTGGGTCACCGGCCAGCCTTCGGCCGCCAGGGCCTCGGCCAGTTCCTCCTGGGTCCGGAGCGGCCGGGTGCTGATCAGCTCGAGGATCTTGAGATGGCGCTTGCGCCGGTCGGTGCTCATGGGGCGCTACCGGGCTCGACGGCGTCCGGCCAGGCGGTCCATGGCGTGATCGAACCGGCGCTGCTCCCGCACGGCCCAGGCGCGGACCACCTTCAGCCGGCCCCGCACCGTGGCCAGACCGAGGTTACCGAGCCCGCCCACGCTGCGGCGGCGGGTGATGATCTCCTCGGTCGAAGGTTCCCGCCACCAATCGCCCTCGCGGATGGCCGCCGCCACCTCGCGGTACGCCGACCGGAAGGCTCGGCCCCCTTCGACCCGGCGCATGACCTCATCGGTGGCGAGCGGCCCGCCGCTCAGGATGGTTCGGCCGACCGCGGGATCGACCCCGAGCCGGGGCACTGACACCGCCAGCATCGACAGCATGCCCTCCAGCCGGTCGACCCCGCGCATCACCGGTTCCTTGAGCAGCTGGAAGTCCCGATGGTAGCCGCTCCCCAGCTTCGACCTGATCTGCAGCACCGTCACCAGGTCGCCCTCGAGCGCGGCGACCCGGCTGCGGGTCAACTCGAACAGGTCGGGGTTCCGCTTGTGCGGCATGATGCTCGACCCGGTCGCCAGGTCGGGCGGAATGACCAGGAAGCCGTACTCATCCGCCGAGAAGTGGATGATGTCGGTGCACAGCTTGGCCAGCTCGTGTCCCAGCTGCACGCACCAGAACAGCACCAGCGCCTCCAGCTTGCCCCGGCCATTCTGCACCAGGGCGACGTTGTGCTCCAGCGCGCCGAACCCCAGCGCCCGCTGGGCAGCCTCCCGCCGCAGCGGCAGCGGTACCCCGTACCCCGCCGCACTGCCCAGGGGAGAGCGGTCCACCTTGGCCCACACCTCAGGCACCCCTTCGACAGTGTCCAGGATACCCTCGGCGAATGCCGCCGCCCACAGACCGGCGGACGACGGCATGGCCCGCCGGGTGTGGGTGTACCCGGGCCACAGGACCCGCTCGTGCCGCTCCGCGAAGAACAGCAGACTTTCCACCAGATCGAGCGCCTCACCGGCCAGCAGCAGCAGCCGGTCCTTGAGATACAGCCGCAGGTCGCAGGCGACCTGATCGTTGCGGCTTCTCCCGGTATGCAGCCGCTCGCCGGCACCGCCGACCTGGCGCACCAGCCAGTCTTCCACCGCGGTGTGCACGTCCTCGTGTTCGGCGGTCACGGCAAGCCGCCCTTCGGCGGCGGCAACCAGCGCCATGCGCAGTCCTGCCCGGAGTCGCTGGTACTCCGGCTGGGTCAGCAGCCCCGAGGCGCGCAATCCCTCCACATGTCCCAGGCTGCCCAGAATGTCCCATGCGATGAGCCGCCCGTCCCACAGCCGGTCCTCCGCCGCGGTGTAGTCCAGCATCTGCCGGTCGACGCTGTTGGCCGCCGTCCATAGCGTGGCCGGCTGGGCCGGGGCGGCGGGCTGGGGCGCCCGTGGGGCGGAACGCTTGCGCTTGCTCATCGGAGATAGGCCTGGGCCAGGGTCAGGTAGAACCGCCGAGCGGCTGTCACCTCGGGCAGATCGACGTACTCGTCCGGCGTGTGCGAGCGCCGGCTGGTCCCGGGGCCGCACTTGATGGCGTCGCGATCGCGCACAAATACCCAGTCCGAGCAGGTGGGACTGCCAAACGCGCGACCCACTGGCCGCGCGATCCGGGCGAGCTGCAGCAGCCGGGAGCCGGGCGGCGTCTCGCACGGTACCAGCCGGTCCGAGGTGACGACGACCTCCACGTCCAGGGAGCGCCGCAGCTGCTCGGCGAGCTCGGCGTGGGTCCAGCTCGGAGTGCTGCGGACGTCGAGGACCGCCCGGGCCACCGGCGGAGTCACATTCCGGCTGATGCCGCCCTCCAGCATCGTCGGCGTGGCGGTGGCCAGCCCCAGCACCGGGTGTACCCGTTCGCAGAACAGCTCGGGCAGCCGGGCCAGGTTCCGGCCCAGCTCCACGATCGCGTTGACGAAGTCGGGGGTGTCGGCGGCGTAGCCGGCGTGGCGTTGTACCCCACGGGCCACCAGATCGACCATCATCAGGCCGCGCTGGGCGATGGCGAATTCGAGGTTGGTCGGTTCCCCCACCACCGCGGCATCGATCCGGCCCAGCCGCTCCACCGCCCGGCCCAGGCTGGTGTGCCGGGTCTCCTCCTCGTACCCGAGCACGACCAGCAGCCGGCCCTGCTCGGGGCCGCCCGCCCGGGCCAGGTCGAGGGCGGCACTCAGCATCGATGCGACCGACGCCTTGGCGTCGCCCGAGCCGCGCCCGTACATGCGGTCGCCTTCGATCGTGGGACTGAAGGGCAGCCGGGTCCAGCCGTCCCCGGCCGGCACCGTGTCCAGGTGCGACACGAACGCGAGCGTCTCGCCCGGCGTCCGGCCCGCGACGGTCACCGTGACCGAGGCGTCGTCCCGGACCACCGGCAGGCCCGCGGCCACGGCCCACGCCTCCACCCAGCGGGCGATGGCCTCTTCAGTCCCGCTGACCGAGTGGATCGCGACCAGGTCCCGGAGCAGCGCGATTTCAGGTTGCGAGGTCCACTCCAAGATAGGTCGCCTTTTCCTTGCGCCCGACGATCATGGTGCCGCACCCCGCACCGGTGAACACTTCCAGCAACACTGAATCGGGCAACCGCCCGTCGATGATATGGGTTCGCTCCACCCCACCGGTCGCGGCCCGGATGCAGGATTCCACTTTGGGGCGCATCCCGCCGGCCAGCGAGCCGCTGGCCATGAGCTGGGCCAGGTCGTCCGGATCGGCGAAGGTGACCAGACTGGAGGGATCGGTACGATCCCGGAGCACGCCGGGAGCCCCGGTCAGGAAGAGCAGCTTCTGGGCTCGAAGCGCCACCGCCAGCGATTCCGCTACGGTGTCAGCGTTGACGTTGTACACGTTGCCGTCGCCGTCACCGGCCAGGCTCGCGACCACCGGCATGAAGCGGGCGTCCAGCAGGGTGATCAGTACCCGCGGGTCCACCGCCTCGATGTCACCGACATGACCGAAGTCGATCTCGCGAGACACCCCGGCATCGTCGACCACGGTGACCGGCGGGCGGCGCCGGGCGGTCAGCAGCTCGGCGTCCACCCCCGACAGGCCCACCGCCTGCACTTCGTGGGCCCGGAGCGCCGCCAGCGTGCTGACGTTGAGCGAGCCGGCGTAGACCATCGTGGCCACTTCGAGGGCCCCATCGTCGGTGACCCGGCGGCCCGCGACCATGACCGGCTCGCTGCCCAGCCGGCGCGACAGCGCGTTCGCCTGCGGCCCGCCACCATGGACCACCACGATGCGAATCGAGAGCGAGCTGAGCAGCCCCAGCTGCTGCGCCACCCGGTCGAGAGCCTCGCGGTCGGCGAGGACCTCCCCGCCCAGCTTCACCACGAACACGTTGTCCCGGTAGGCCCGCACGTAGCGGAGCGCACCCTTGAGGCCGGTGATGCCCTTGCTGGAATCGATGGTCACGGCGGTCCGGAGAATAAAGGTGAGGAGAATGTGGTTCCGCATGGCGGGCTCGGCGTACTGCGGCCTCACCCCCACCCGGAACCCGGAACCCGCTACGCCGAACCCCGGCCGAGCAATTCCAGCAACAGCGCCCGTTGCACGTGCAGCCGGTTCTCGGCCTCATCCACCACGACCGAACTGGGCCCGTCCAGCACCGCGTCGTCGATCTCCACGTTGCGGCGCACGGGAAGGCAGTGCATGACCAGGCCCTTGCCCTGACGGGTGGACCGTAGCCGGGCCGCGGTAAGGCGCCAGTCCCGGAGCCCGGACCGGAAGGCCGACTCGGCTTCCGCCTGCCCGAAATGGCGCAGCGAACCCCACGACTTCACGTACACCACGTCGGCGCCGACCACCGCCTCGTCCGGATCATTGATGATGTGAACGAACTCCCCGCCCCGCTCCTGGGCAATCCGCCGGATCAGACCGGTGTCCTCGGGGTCGAGCTCGTAGCCGTCGGGCCGGGCGATCACGATCTCCATGCCCTGGTGGGCCGCCGCCAGAGCCGCGCTGGCCGGGACCGCGGTGGGCAGCGCCTTGGGATGCCAGCTCCACATCAGCACGAAGCGCTTCCCCTCGGGTTGCCCCAGCTTCTCCCGCAGCGTCAGGGCGTCGGCCAGCTGCTGGCAGGGGTGCCGCCGCGACGACTCCAGGTTGATCACCGGCTTCTCGCAGAACCGGGCGAAGTCCCGGACGATCCGGTCCTCGCGCACGGCGGACCAGTCGGTACCCCTGGGGAAGGAGCGGATCCCGACCGCGTCGGCGTAGCGTCCCAGCACCCGGGCCGCATCCTGGATGTGCTCCACGGTGGCGCCGTCCATGACTGCGCCCGGCTCGGTCTCCAGGGTCCAGCTGCTCTTCCCCGGCTCCAGCACCACCGCGTGCCCGCCGTGAAGGAACATCGCCGTTTCGAAGCTGGTCCGGGTCCGGAGACTGGGATCCATGAACACCATGGCCATGACCTTCCGCTCCAGCCCGCCCAGGACCTCACCCGCCTTGATCCGGGTGGCCAGCGCCAGCAGGGCGTCGATCTCCGCGTCGCTCCAGTCCTCGACGCTGACGAAGTCCCGTTTGGTCACCCGAGCACCGCGCTGTCGGTCAGCATGGGAAGATGCCTCCCAGCCGGAGCCCGGTGTCTTCCGCCAGGCCGAGGGAGAGGTTCATGGCCTGAATCGCCTGGCCACCCGCGCCTTTCACCAGGTTGTCCACCACCACCATCACCTGGACCTCGCGGCCATCCGCCGACTGGGCCGCGTGGACCAACGCATGATTGGTCCCCAGCACGTGAGTCA
>CALMOP010000188.1 GCA_937871775.1 uncultured Gemmatimonadota bacterium
GACATCCGGGCCCGCTTCCTCGCCCTGGTCCGGTCCTAGTCCGGGCCGCCCGGGGTCCGGCCCCGCCCAGGGGCTTCGCCGCCTGGCGCTCGCCAGAATGAGAATCCCGGTGCCCTGACACGTCCCTTGACGGAGCCGGTCTGGTCCGGCAGATTCGCGCGCCGCACAGACTCTGATCCGTTCCCTCGAGAGCGCCCGATGCCGTGGAGAGAGATTACCGTTGGTGAGACCTGCTGGTCCGTCGCCCCGGTGGCGGAGCGGGTCGCCAATACCCAGGCCTGGCGGCTGGTGCTGAACTGCCGGCCCCGAGGCGAAGCTGCGCGTGCGGTCTGGGCGAGTACCAGTCTGCAGTCTTTTTCACGGTCGGATCTCTACGCCCAGGCCGACCGGCTGACCGACGCCAAGGTCGCTGCGGTGGTAGCCCGTCGCCTGAACGACGAGTAGGCCTCGCGGTCAGGGCGATTCGCGCGTTACCTCGGGCAACAGCCCAATCTCGATCCGCCGGTTCTGGCTCCTTCCCCGGGCCGTGGTGTTACTGGCGACCGGGTGGTACTGGGAGAGCCCCACCGCCTGCAGCCGGGTCGGATCAATCCCCACGCTGTCTTGTAGAAATCGCACGACATTGGACGCCCGGGTGGTGGAGAGTTCCCAGTTGGTCGGGAAGCGATCCTTCAATCTGGGGCTGATCGTGACATTGTCGGTGTGCCCCTCAACCCGGATCACCTTCCCCTGGGTGCCCTTCAGGATGTTGCCGACCCGGCGCAGTACCCGCACCCCTGCCGGTGAGATATCGGCTTCTCCCGAGGGAAAGAGTATCCGGTCAACCATGGTCACGTTGAGCCGATCGGCCAGCTGGGTGATCTGGATCTGTCCATCGGCTATTTCCGCCCGCATGTCCTTGACCAACTCCTCGTAGGTCGATTTGAGGCGGTTCATTTCATCCTGTTTGGCGCGGGAGAACACCGTCATCTGGGTGTCGAGCGCGGCGACCAGGGCGCTGTTCCGCTGGCGCAGGGCGTCACCCTCGGCCGCCAGCGAATCAAGCACCGCGCCCAGCGAATCCGCCCGGGCCGCCGATCTGGTGCTCTGGCCGCGGTAGAAGCCGGTGCCCAGGCCCAGGGCGACCGCCACCATCAGGATCACGACCAGGGCTGCTTTCATGGGGTTCCTCGATCGACCCCGGCGGAGGCCAATGTGACCTCTGTCCTCGCGGGCCGCCCCCTGTAGTACCACCCTAAGTGGCCGGCGTCAAAGGGACCCCTCCCGGGGCCGGCCCGCCAGGGCACGACTTTCGCTCCCCCGGGGATGGTGTCCGGGAACCTTCACCAGTCATTCGTGCGAGATGCCACCGCCGTCACGCTACACCGACCGCCTTCGATTCACTGACTTCACGCTGGAACGGCTGGCGAGCGGGCGCTGCCGGGCCAGGGTGGTTCTCAGCGGGGAAGATGACCAGCCGCACATTGGGGAGGCGGAGGGGCTGATGTCGGAGGCCGGGGAGCTGCGCTGCGCCGCCGAAGCCTGCGTCACCGCTCTCGGGCGCGCGGTCGAGGGGGTATTCCGCTTCGAGTTGCTTGGCGTCAAGGCAGTGAGAGCCTTCGATGCCAATGTGGTGATCGTGTCCCTCGCGGTTCCCTCGGAAGAGCGGCCCCATCGGCTGGTTGGCTGCTTCCTGACTCAGGACGCCGATCCCACACGCGGTGCGGCGCTCGCGGTGCTCAATGCCACCAACCGGATCCTGGGCAATCGGTTCCACATGCGCTGATACCCGGACTGTCACTTCCCCGGGCGATTGGCGATTCGCGGTAAGAGCGCCTTCCGTGGACATCCCGAACAAACACCGATCAGGGGTTCTCTTTTCACCCCGGCGCAAGGATTTTGCAGGTCAGGACGGTTTCCCGGGCGATCTGACTTTGGATACCCCATGGCGCCCGGTCGCTTGGTGCGCCTGCTGCGAGGACCGCTACATGGTACGATGGATCCTCTTGGCCAGCAGCATGTTGCTGGCGTGTTCGACGGGTCGGAGCGCTCCACCGCCGACCCCGGCTCCGGCGATGGCGGCGGCTGCCGACGGCCCGGAACCGGCGGCGCCCGAGGATGTGACGACCACTGACTCGGCGAATGACTCGGCGTCGGTGCAGGAGGACACTGTGGCGGCTCCCGAGTCCCTGGCTGTGGTCGACGCGGACTCAGCCGCGGATGCCCAGGTGCTGGAGGCGCTGGACGCGGCGCACCCCGAATCACTGGACTCAGGAGCGGGCCCGGGTCCGACGGAGCCGCTGCCCGGCGGTGCGAACGAAGTTGCGGCGTCGGAAGTCACCTACGATATCGATGTAGAAACCTACGGCTCCCACAGCCGGGTGCAGTATTATCTGGATTTCTTCCAGGGTCCTGGTCGGGAGCGTTTCAGCATCTGGCTACAACGGATGCCCCGTTACGAATTCCTGATCCGAGAGAAGCTGCGCGAGAACGGGGTGCCGGAGGACATGGTGTATCTGGCGCTGATCGAGAGCGGCTTCTCGAATTCAGCCGTCAGCCGGGCCCGGGCGACCGGGATGTGGCAATTCATGAAGGGGACGGCGAAGCTGTATGGTCTGCGGGTGGATGCCTGGGTGGATGAGCGCCGCGATCCGGTCCGGGCCACCGATGCGGCGGCCCGCCACCTGGCGGATCTCCGGGACCACTTCGGCTCCATGTATCTGGCGGCGGCAGCGTACAATGCCGGGGCTGGCAGGGTGTCCCGTGGCCTCCGGCGTCTCGGGGGGGAGGATGAGGAGGACGAGGAGAACCCGGATGCCCAGTTCTTCCGGCTCTACGACACCCGTCTCCTGCGCCGGGAAACCAAGGACTACGTCCCCAAGTTGATCGCCGCGGCGCTCATCGCCAAGCAGCCCGCGAAGTACGGATTCGAACAGCCCCCGGCGCTGCAGCCGTTCACCTACGACTCCGTCATCGTCCCGGATGCTACGGGCCTGGATGTGCTGGCCCGGCTCGCCGATACCACCATCGAAGCGCTCCGCGAACTCAATCCCCAGTTCATACGGCGAGTCACGCCGCCCCGGCAGAGCGTGGTGGTTCGGGTTCCAGGCGGCAGCGGCCCGCTGGTCGCCGCCCGGTTCGAAGCGCTCCCGGCCAGGTCCCGGGTCAGTTTCGTGGAGCATACGGTGAGTCGGGGCCAGTCGTTCGGGAGCATCGCGAGCATGTACCGGGTGTCGACCCCCGTCATCCAGGACGCCAATCCCTGGGTGCGGTCCAGCCGGCTTCGGATCGGAACCCGGTTGGTGATCCCGACCAGTTTCGTCCCCACGGTGGCGGAACCCAGTCGCCGGAGCAGCCCCGCCGTTGCTTTCGAGAGCAGCACTACGATCCGGTACCGGGTTCGGAGCGGGGATTCCTTCTGGAGCCTCTCCCAGCGTTACCGGACCACGATCCAACGACTGCGGACGCTGAATGGGCTGGGTGGGGATGCGGAGCTCAAGATCGGTCAGGTGATCCGGGTGCCGGCCCCGGTCCGGGAGGAGACCTTGGCCATGGCCGGAAGTGGGCGCATCCACACGGTCCGCTCGGGGGAGACACTCTCCGGTATCGCCAGTAGGTATCGGGTGAGTCTCGCCGCGCTCCGGGCGGCCAATGGTCTCGACCTGGACACCATGCTGCTGGCGGGCACTCGGCTGACCATTCCGGAGTAGCCCGAGGGTACTGAAGACAGCGCGGCGGAGCCGATTCGGCCCCGCCGCGCTGTCAGGTCCAGCTGCAATCGCTCAGTGGCCCGCGTGCCGGGTCCCCCGCAGGACGTTCCGCGCGTACCCATTCGCGGGATCCCCACCCTGCAGCAGGATCTCCTCGACTCGCGCAGGCCCCCGATTGTAGGCCAGCAGGGCCAGTTCCAGATCTCCGCCGTATCGACGCATGAGGTCCTTCAGGAACCGGAATCCGATCCGCAGGTTGACGTCCCGTTCGTACATCTGTTCGATCGACAGGCCGGGCTCGTAGTACCGCGCGGTCGGGGGCTGGATCTGGGTGAAGCCGACAGCTCCCTTGGGCGATGTTGCCCGGGGCTTGAAGTTGCTCTCGACCAGCACCAGTCGAAACGCTACCTCGGCCTCGATTCCCTCGCTCAGCGCGATGTCGTAGGTCGCGGCCGCCAGATCTGCAGGGATCTGGAACTCGGTGGAAAATCGGATAACCGCATCGGCCCGATCGATCTGTGCCTTGGCGATGGCCAACTCACCCTGACTCGCCTCGAGCCGGCGGGACAGGGCACGCACTTCGTCGGCCACCATGCCGAGGCTGGGTGGCTTAGCCTCATCCGCGGCAGGTGCCCCGGAACTGGAACCGGCCAGCGCCGCCACCAGCAGCGCCGCGGCCAGCAGTGCCGTACCGCGCACGACCAGTCGCCGGGTCCAGGGGGTCCGGCCGAGGGGGTCAGGCTCTTCGATGTGCATGCATCCTCCTTGAGTCAGTCGCCGGTCCCATGGGGGAGCGGGTCCGGCAACGCCGTCTGACCGACGGCGCTCGGCTACTCTGCGCGCCAGTCGCCGCTGGTACCACCGGTTTTGTGCAGCAGCCGGATGTGCTCGATCACCATCCCGCGATCCACCGCCTTGACCATGTCGTAGACCGTCAAACAGGCCACCGCGACCGCGGTCAGGGCCTCCATCTCAGCCCCGGTTCTGGCTGTCACGCCGACCGACGCGGTGACGCGTACCCCGGGCAGGCCGGGGTCCGCCTCGCACACCACCATGAGCATGTCCAGGGGCAGCGGGTGGCAGAGCGGGATCAACTCGGCGGTCCGCTTGCCTCCCTGGGTCCCCGCGACTTCAGCGATGCGAAGCACATCGCCTTTGGCCAGGGTGTTGTCCAGGACCTGACGAAACGCCTCCGGACTCATCCGGACCGTGCCTTCGGCCACTGCGGTGCGCCTGCTCACCGGCTTGCCGGCGACGTCCACCATGCGCGCCCGCCCCGATTGGTCCATATGACTGAGGCTCACAGCACCTCCGCCAGTTCGTCGGTCAGTACCGCCAGCAGCAGCTGGGGATTGATGTTCCCCTGGGCCCGGTCGCGGGCCACCGCCACACGCCGTCCCGCCTCGACCAAGGCGGTAACGCTTTGTCCCCGGGTCAGGGCCTCAGGCAGCCGGTTCTTCGGTTCGGCTCCGCTCGCCTGACGGGCGGCTTCGCTGAGTACCGCGCCCAGATCATCCAGCATGGCGGTGAAATCACCTCGTGCGGCCCAGGGCCCCTGCCGCAGACTTCGCTCGGCCCGGGCCGCGGTGCCGGAGGTGGCCACCCTGAGAATCTCCTGGGCGGCGTGGGCCGACTCGCTGCGGTCCGCAACCGTCGCCAGCGCGTCGCCAATCGATCCCCCAGCCAGCCGTACCCTCTCCTCCAGATCCGATTCCGGTACCCCGGCGTGGGCCCGGAGGAACCCCGTCACTTCGGAATCGGCGAGGCGGCTCAGCCTGAGCGGCACCAGACGGGACCGTATCGTCGGCAACAACTGTCCCGGATCGACAACGGTCAGCAGGAACTGGACGCTGCCCGGTGGTTCCTCGAGCAACTTCAGCAGGGCATTGGCCGCCTCCGGGCTGGCCTCCTGGGGCACCAGTCGGTCTGCCTGGGCGATCAGGAACACTTGGCGAGGACCCACCATCGGTGTCATGGCTGCCCGGCGCTGAAGCCAGCGGGTCGTGGACACGAAGTGGCCGGCCAGTCCGTCCGCACTCCGCCACAAGGGCTGACGTCGACGCTCCTCCAGCGCCTCGACCTGCAGGTCGGCCAACTCCTCTACCTGGCGATCGGCCTCGCCGGCCTTGGGCCGGTTCACCGGGACCAGCCAATGAAGGTCAGGGTGGGCAAGCCCAAGGACCTGGGCGCAGCCCCGACAACGACCACAGGGAGCCGCCAGCGGGTCCTCACAGAGGAGGGCTTGGGCGACCCAAAGCCCAAACCGTTGCTTTCCGACACCTCGGGGGCCCGTGAGCATCAACGTCTGGGGCATCCGACGGGCCTGAATGGCCCCCAGAACCTGGCTCCGAGCCTCGGAATGACCCACCAGTGGCAGCAATGACATGACACCAACCTAAGTCGGCGGTGGGAAATCGGTAGCGAAAGCGTTTGTAAAATCACTTTCCACAAATACTTAGCTTGTCATAGTGGCACTAGTTCACCGGCAATATCTCCATCTGATTAGGATGGATGTGCAGTGTGAGCGCACGCTTGCATATAGTATCTGCGAGCAGCCGCTCACCTGTAACATAAGCTATTTCCCATATGATACTTACGCTGCTGATGCCAAGGGTATCGACCCGGTCCGGCACCGACCATCGTGTCGCAATGGCGGCACCGGAATGGAGGTGACGATGAATAGTGTCGCGATAGTGTTGTTTCCATGCTCTATGGGTGTCGCAAGGTTCGGGCTCAAACCAAGTTGGCTTGATCTTCCCAGCCTATGTTGGTATCCTGTCGCGCCTTCCCGAGTAGCTCAGTTGGTAGAGCAGCTGACTGTTAATCAGCGGGTCGCAGGTTCGAGTCCTGCCTCGGGAGCT
>CALMOP010000189.1 GCA_937871775.1 uncultured Gemmatimonadota bacterium
CCCCACGCCCAGAATCATGTACCCCAGCTGGGACACGGTCGAATACGCCAGCACCCGCTTGATGTCGTACTGGCGCAGCCCGATGGTCGCGGCGAACAGGGCCGTCAGCGCCCCCACCCCGGCGACGACCAGCTGGCTGGTGGGGGCCAGCGCAAACAGCACATTGGTCCGGGCGACCAGATAGACGCCGGCGGTCACCATGGTCGCGGCGTGAATCAGGGCCGACACGGGGGTAGGGCCGGCCATGGCGTCCGGGAGCCAGGTGTACAGCGGGATCTGAGCCGACTTGCCGGTGCAGCCGAGGAACAGGAACAGGGTGATGGCGGTGACCAGCGCGCCGCCGGCGGGCAACAGATCCGGGGCCCGGACCAGCACCGTGCGATAGTCCAGACTCCCGAATGTCCGCCACAGCAGGAACATCGCGATCAGGAATCCGAAGTCCCCGATCCGGTTCACGATGAACGCCTTCTTGCCGGCGTCGGCGTTGGCCTTGTCGGAGAACCAGAAGCCGATCAGCAGGTAGGAGCACAGCCCCACACCCTCCCAGCCGATGAACATCATCGGGAAGCTGGCCCCCAGGACCAGCACCAGCATGAACGCGATGAACAGGTTCAGGTAGGAGAAGTAGCGCGCGTACCCGGGGTCCGCGTACATGTAGCCGATGCTGAACAGATGGATGAGGCTGCCCACGCCGGTCACCACCAGCAGCATGACCATGGAGAGCTGATCGATCTGGAAGGCGAAGCCGAGCTGCAGTGTCCCCACCGGCACCCAGTCCCACAGCGAGACCAGGCCCGCGGTCCCAGGATGGAGGGCCCAGATGGCGGATTGTCCCCGGAACAGCATCACGGCCACCACGAAAGCGCCCAGGAGGACTCCGGCCCCGACCAGCGACACGGCCCGCCTGGCCTGGGGCCGCCACAGCGCCAGGGCCCCGTTGATGAGGAACCCGGCGAGCGGGAGCCCCAGGATCAGCGCGACCGGCAGTGGCCCGGCCTGGGCCATGAACAGGGCGCCGCCAGGAATACTGGATCCGGCAAGGAGATGGGTGAGCATCAGCCCCGCAGCAGGTTGATGTTCTGCAGGTCGACCGACTTGTGATGCCGGAAGATGGCGAGCATGATCGCCAGACCGACGGCGGCTTCGGCCGCGGCCACAGTCATCACGAAGAAGACGAAGATCTGGCCCGACAGCCCGTAGGCGGCCGACAACGCCACGAAGCTCAGGTTGACGGCGTTGAGCATCAGTTCCACGCACATGAAGATCACGATCGCGTTCCGGCGCACCAGGACGCCCAGCACCCCGATGGCGAAGAGCAGCGCCGAGACCGCGAGGGAGGGACCGACCAGGGACATCAAATCCTCCGCTTGGCCAGCACGACCGCGCCGACGATGGCGGCGAGGAGCAGGATCGAGGTGAGTTCGAACGGCACCAGGTACTGCTGGAACAGCGGCGCGGCGATGTCGCCCGGCACCCCGCGCTCCAGGGTGGCGGTGGCGGGATCCATCCCGGTGACACTCATGGTGGAGTCGAAGACCACGCCGGGCGAAGCCAGCGCGGTCGACCGGGTGTACTCCAGGGCCAGCCGCTCCCGGGTATAGCCTCCCAGCGGCATCAGCTGGCTGGCCAGCACTCCGACCAGCAGCACCCCGACCAGCCAGGCCGGTGCCCGCCTCAGGTCGCTCGGCGCCCGCCCCAGGTTGAGCAGCATGATGACGAACAGGAACAGCACCATGACCGCCCCGGCATAGACCAGGATCTGGACGACGCCGATGAACTGGGCGTTCAGCAGGAAGAACATCGCCGCCAGGCACAGCATGGTGCTGACCAGCCAGAAGGCGGAGGCGATGGGATTGCGCATCGCCACCACCAGCCCGGCGGACACCACCGCCACGGCCGCGAAGAACCAGAAGACCTGTTCGGTCATCTACTCGCCCCGCGGGTCACTGGGGTCCCAGAGGGTCGAGACCGGGTGGGTCTGCGAGGAGAGCCGCTCCAGGTCGTACACGAACCGGTCGCGGCTGTACTCCGCGTTCTCGTAGTGCACCCCCACGTGGATCGCCTCCTCGGGACAGACCTCCTGGCAGTATCCGCAGAACACGCAGCGGAACTCGTCGATCTCGTAGATCAGGGGGTAGCGATTCCCCTCCTCATCCTCCCCGGGCACCAGCTTGATGCAGTTGGCGGGACAGATCTGGGGGCACAGGCCGCAGGCCACGCACTTGGAGCGGCCCTGTTCATCAGTGAGCATCCGATGGGTACCCCGCCACCGGGGCGACAGGCTCCAGCCACCGCGTTCCGGCTCCGGCGCGCTCTTCTCCTCGGGGTACTGCATGGTCACCTTCGGCTCGAACATCTTCTTGAAGGTGATCGACATGCCCTTCAGGGTGGCCCGGACGTAACTCACGTCCCGGTCGGGCCGCTTGAGGACCTTCACGCCAATGGCCATAACCGCCTCAGGCCGCCCGTCCCAGACCGCCAGCGGCGGCCCGGCGATCGCGAGAGCCACTGATGAGAAGACCCCGGTCGAGCACGACGAACACGATGTACCCGAGGACCAGATTGACGAGGAACAGGGACACCCCCCGGCCCAGCATGGTTTGCAGTCCCAGCAGGTTGTCGGTCACATAGATCGCGGCGGCTATCAGCATCACGTAGGCTAGCCCGATCGGCGTCAGGACCTTCCAGCCCAGCGCCATCAGCTGGTCGTACCGGAACCGGGGCAGGGTCCAGCGGACCCACATGAACACGAACAGCCAGCAGAAGACCTTCAGAAACATCACCAGCCCGGTGAGCAGGCTCGCCAGCACGCCGGGATGCAGGGTCGCGATCAGCCCGGGATGGGCCGGATCCAGCGACACTCCGGGGATGCTCCAGCCTCCGAAGAACAGCGTGGTCACCATCGCCGACACGGTGACCA
>CALMOP010000190.1 GCA_937871775.1 uncultured Gemmatimonadota bacterium
GTGGGTGATGCTCTACAGTCTGAGCAAGCGGTTCACCTGGTGGCCTCATCTGTGGCTGGGACTGTCGCTGGCCATCGCCCCGGTCGGCGGCTATCTCTCCGTCCTGGGACGCTGGAGCGAACCCTGGTGGGTGCTGGTGGCGATCACCGTGGCGGTCGCCACCTGGGTGGCCGGGTTCGACATCTTCTACGCGCTTCCTGATGCAGCGTTCGACCGCGCGGTCGGGCTGCGGAGCGCGGTGGTGCGGCTGGGGGAGCGGCGCGGCATCCTGCTCGCGAAGCTGCTGCACGGGGTCACCATCCCCGGGTTGTTGCTGTTCGGCTGGGGAGCCTCGTTCGGCGGCTGGTACCTGTTCGGGGTGCTGGTCGCGGCGGGTATCCTGGCGTGGGAACATCACCTGGTGCGGCCCGGTGATCTGTCTCGTCTGGATGCCGCGTTCTTCACCATGAACGGGGTGATGAGCGTGACGGTGTTCGGGTTCGCGCTGCTCGACCGGGTGGTGGGGTGAGGGATTGGGGTTGAGAATCAGTGTCCGGCATGGGACTGACATTTCAGGAGGCAACATGGGCAGGCGACCGAAGGAGAATTTCATTCCCCAGCGCGGGCGCGGAAAACCGAACCCGGTGAAGGGCGCCCTGGCCCCCCGGGTTCCGCCGCCGGCGCCGGAGCGGCATCCGCCGAAGAATCCCACCGCCAATCGCCGGGGACGCTGACCGGTGCTCCCGGTGGTAGTGGCGATCACCGGAGCCTCGGGGGCGCCCTATGGGGTCCGCCTGCTGGAGGTGCTGTGCCGGGCCCGGATGCCGGTGTGGCTGATCGTGTCCTCGCACGGGTGGCGGCTGCTCAAGCAGGAGTCTGGTATCGCCGATGAACCGGCGCTCCGGGCGGCCACTGGCGATGACTGGTCGACGGTCACCTGCTTCAGCGACGCTGACCGCGGTGCCCGGCCCGCCTCGGGGTCGGTGCGGACCACCGGGATGGTCATCTGTCCCTGCTCCATGGGTACCGTGTCCGCCATCGCCGCCGGGAGCAGTCGCTCGCTGGTCGAGCGGGCGGCGGACGTGGTGCTGAAGGAGCGGCGCCGGTTGATCCTGGTTCCGCGGGAGACGCCGCTGTCACTGGTCCACCTGCGCAATCTGACGGCGGTGACCGAGGCCGGCGCGGTGGTGCTCCCGGCCGCGCCGGGCTTCTACCATCAGCCGACCCGGGTGGCTCAGCTGGTGGATTTCATCGTGCAGCGGATCGTCGATCAGCTGGGTCTCGACATCGAGATCGCGCCCCGCTGGCAGGGGCAGGACTAGCCGGACCGCCGCCGGCATGCGCCTGGGCATCATCAGTGACACCCACGGCCTGCTGCGGCCGGAAGTCTTCGCGGTGTTCGCGGAGGTGGACCACATCCTCCACGCCGGGGATATCGGGTCCCTGGCGCTGCTCACCGAACTCGAGGCGATCGCGCCGGTCACCGCCGTCTGCGGCAACTGCGACGACTGGGAGGTCCGCCACCGGGTGCCTCGGGTGGTCGAGCGGCGGATCGAGGGACTCGACTTCGTGCTGCTGCACGGGGACCAGGTCGGCTCGCCGACACCCGCTCTGCTCCACGCCGCCTATCCCGGGGCGGAGGTGATCATCTACGGGCACACCCACCGGCCGCTCCTCACGACCCTCGAACGGGTGGTGACCGTGATGAACCCGGGTGGAGCGGGGCAACGCCGCTTCGACCTCCCCCCTTCCGTGGGGATCATGGAGCTGGAGGCGGGACTGCCACCGCGCGCGCGGCTGGTTCCTTTGACCGACCCGTAGGGAAGCGCTGCACAAGGTCGGGGGGGGCGAGGCCGAGGGTGTCCCGGAGGGCGCGTGCGTAGCTGGCCCTCCCGACGCCACCACCCGCACGCAAAGCCGAGCGCCCGGAGGGACCCCTCGGACGAGCCCAGGGTCAGGACCGGACTTAGGCAGAGGCCAGTCGCCGGGCCTCCCGAGCCGATCCTGCGACACCCTCCTCCAAGTTTCGACCGGTAGACATGCCCCATATGCTCTGGCTCCTCCCCTTGGCACTGCAGGCTACCGACACCCTCCGCATTACGCCCGCGGGGCCTGCCGTGAACTTCGATGGCGGGGCGAGCGCGGCCGAATACGGTGACCCCACCCTCACCTTTGACACCCGGCAGGGAACGGTCGGGATCTGGATCCGGCGTGACAGCGGCGCGGTGATTTTCGCCGCCGCGATCCCCGACAGCACCCGCTACTGGGGTGACGACCTCGTCATCAGTCTGGATACCGGTGGCGACCGCGCGGGGTCCCCCCAGCACGACGATTGCCAATGGTATTTCCGGCGGGTGCTGGACAGCAGCGTGGTCCTGAAGGGCGAAGCGGGGCACTGGCGACTGCCGCGCGACGATCCCGACTGGAGGCTGGGGCCTGAGCGCGAGGGTGGTGGCTGGACCGTACGTGCCGCCGAGACCGGGGCCGGCTGGTCGCTGGAGTTGCGGCTGGATCCCGCCTACTTCACGCAGGCCGGGTCACGGACGCCGGGGATCGCCTTCCGGGTGTTTGACAACGACCCCCAGGGCTGGTTCCCCTATCCGTCGCCGCCTGGGATCCGTCAGCCGACCGACGTGGAGCGCCGCCCTGCCCTGTGGCTGCCGGTCACTTCCGGATCGTGAGCGACCGCGTGACCGCCGCCGAGCGGCCGGCCGAGTCGGTAACCTGGAGTTCCAGCGTGTAGTGCCCCGGGCGCAGCGTGTCGAAGGAGAGGGTGCGGGACACCAGGGTGGCGGGTCCGCTGCTGCGGCCGGTGTAGTCGGTGGTGAGCACCGCCCGCTTGCCCCGTCGCACCACCAGCCGGGCCTGGAACTCGGCGCCGGCCTCGAGCCCGTAGATCTCGTGGTACAGGGTCGGGGTCTCCGCGGTGGACCAGGTGGTCCGCGGGGTGAAGTAGGCGGTGTCCCCGGTGGCCCGGGGCCAGATGGCGGCGTCGCCGGGCGCGCCTAACACCAGATCGCTGACGGCAAGGCCCGGCCCGCCGAAATCGGGCACCGGCAGTTCCGTCGCCGGCAGCACCTGCCCGATCGTGTCGCCCACCGACAGCGCCAGCAGGTACGACCAGAGACCAGGCGGAAGCGGCAGGGCCAGTCGCCCGAAGGCCTGCAGTCCACCGTCACCGGCCGGGGCGATTGGCGCCACGAGCACGGTGTCCCGCCACCGGCGAGTGCTACCCCCCGGATCCGACACCGTCAGCCTCATGCGCACCGAAAGCCTCGGGTGTTCCACGGCGGCCACCTGGACCACCGGGATGCGCCAGGCCAGGTGGACCAGTGTCGCCCCGGCCTCGCGGCCCACCGAGGCGGCACTCACGTCGGCGTCGAGCCCGTGGGCAAAGTGCAGCGCATGGTCATCCGACCCCAGGGCCTGGGCGACACTGGCCTGGACGATGGCCGCCTCCTCCCGCAGGATCATCGCCCGGCCGAACCGGCCGGCTCCCGCCAGCTTGCAGTAGCCGCGATAGAGCCGGCAGCGATCATCGAGCACGAATTCCAGCCCGGTACTCGAGCCGCCCCAGCCCTCGATGCCACCAATGGCCAGCGCGCTCGGCACCAGGCGGTAGTCCTGGATGTCGCCGCCGACATTGGCGGCGAAGTGAAGCAGCAGGTCCCCGTCGGCGCGGCGATAGCGCCAGGTCTGGTTGGGCTGGAGGTGGAACGCCATCGAGGAGACCGTGTCATCGGGGTCCCCGTAGCGGATGTAGACCACGCCCCGGTCGTCGAAGCGCAGGCTGCCGGTCCGGACCATGTCGCCCAGGCTGAAGTGCCGCCGGTTGACCTGGAGCCCGAACCGCCGCTCCGCGTAAGTCAGCCGCCGGTAGTGTTCGGCCAGCCGTTCCCCCTCCTGGCGCAATGACCGCCGGTCGCGCTCGAGCCAGAAGCTCCGGAGCATATCGGCGCGGGCGGAGCCGCGGGCCGCATCGAAGGCCGCCAGGTCGATGTCATCGGCGAGGGTGGCAAGATCCTCCCGATAGCCGGCCACGCTCGTCGAGTCATCATCGCTGGCGCCGGCGAAGTAG
>CALMOP010000191.1 GCA_937871775.1 uncultured Gemmatimonadota bacterium
GGTCTCGACCTCCGGCACTTCGCCCAGCACCCGGCGCTTGTGGTACCATGCGTGGGTCACGCGGGCCAGGTCCTCGAGGTAATCGGTAACCCGGTGCGGCTCCCGGCCCCGGGCCGCCCGGGCCACGATGTCAGGGAAGACCGCCAGCTTCTTCAGCAGTTCCAGATCCTCGGCGGCCGGCAGCGCGGCCAGCGCGCCGGTGCCGGTCACGCTCTCGGGCGACCGATCGGCCACCCGGAAGATGCCGCTCATCCGGGCGTGCGCCATCTGCACGTAGAAGATCGGATTCTCGTCGGTCTGCTTGAGGGCCAGGTCCACGTCAAAGCTGAACGGACTCTGCCCGGGTCGGGTCAGAAAGAAGTAGCGGGTGGCATCCACCCCGACCCAGTCGACCAGGTCCCGCAGGGTCACGAACTCCCCCGAGCGCTTCGACATCCGGACCTCTTCCCCGCCCCGCATCACCTTGACCAGCTGGACCAGCGCGACCTCGAAGAAGTCCTCGCCGTAGCCCAGCGCCCGGAGCGCCGCCTGCATCCGGGGGATGTAGCCGTGGTGGTCGGCGCCCCACACATCGATCGCCTTGGTGTAACCCCGGTCATGCTTGGCGATGTGGTAGGCGATATCAGGGACAAAATAGGTCAGGGTGCCATCGCTCTTGCGGAGCACCCGATCCTTGTCGTCCCCATGGGCGCTGGTCCGGAGGAACAGTGCGCCGTCACGTTCCTCGGTCAGTCCCCGCCGGGTCAGCAGGTCCAGCGCCGCATCAACCTGGCCGGCGTCGCGCAGCGCCTGCTCGGAACTCCAGACCTCGTACCGTACCCTCAGGTCCCGAAGCAGATCCTCCTGCTCCTGCCGGATCCACGCCGGCGCCACCCGGCAACGCGCCAGTCCCGTGTCGCGATCGGCCCGCTCCAGGTCGGGATGTTCCCGCAGCAGCTGCTGCGCCAGCTCCACCAGGTACTGCCCATGGTATCCGCCCTCGGGAATCTCGGCGGCCCGGCCCAGCTGCTGCTCGATGCGGGCCCACAGACTTTCGATCACCCGCTCGATCTGAACCCCGGCGTCGTTGACGTAGAACTCGCGGGTCACCCCATGGCCGGTCCACTCGAGCAGGGCGGCAATCGCGTCGCCCATCGCCGCGCCCCGGCCGTGCCCGACGTGCAGCGGTCCGGTGGGGTTCGCCGAGACGAACTCGACATTCACCCGCTGGCCGGCCCCGAACTGATGCCGGCCATACCCCGGCCCGGCCGCGATAATGGTGGTCAGCAATTCACCCAGCGCGTCCTGGGCCAGCCAGAAGTTGATGAAGCCGGGACCCGCAATCTCGGTCCTGGCCACCACGCTGGTCGATAGCGCCAGCATGCCCATGATCCGTTCCGCCAGGACCCGCGGATTGGCGCGGAGCGGGCGAGCCAGCAGCATCGCGAGATTGGTGGAGAGGTCTCCGTGGCCCTGGTCCCGAGGCCGCTCAAGCACGAAAGCCGCCGCAGGTTCTCCCAGCGCGGCGGCCACCCGCGCCAACTCGGCGCGAATCACCTCACTCACTTTCCAGCCTTCCCCTCGGCCTTGGGTTCCTTGGTCTTGGGAGCCTTCGCTTCGCCCTCCGATTTGGCACTCGGCTTTTCGGCGGGAGCGTCGGTGGTAGCCTTGGCAGCGGTGGTGTCGGCGGCAGCCGGCGGCTTGTCCTCCTTGCGGGGACCCTTTCCGTCCTTGCCGTAGTCCGTGATGTAGAAGCCGGAGCCCTTGAATACCAGGCCGGCCCCACCCGAAATCAGGCGAGTGGCCGGCTTGCCGCACACCGGGCACTTCGCCCGCGGTTTTGCCGACATTTTCTGGACCACCTCGAACGGGTGCCCCGCGGAACATTGGTACTCGTACGTCGGCATTGGGCTCTTCAATCCTAAGGGAAGCCAGCGCAATATCTTAGCCGCATACCCCCGGGCCTTCAAGCGCGCCCGGTGACTGAGCCGTCGGTCCCCCTTGCGCCCCGGCCCTGGTGACGGACATTCAGCGTGGCCTCCGTTCCCGCCCGAGTGGGCGCTCATGCCGGGAACGCCACCGCTGCCCCCAAGGAGATCTCATGCGGTCCCCTCCAGTCCGGCTGTCTCCGCCTGCCGGCAGTCCTCTCCTGTTCCGGGGAATGTTGCTGCTGACGGGACTGGTCCTCGCACGTCCCGCGGCCGGCCAGACGCGGCACGAGACCGACGACGGCTCGCCGCAGTTCCGGCTGCACGGGTTCTCCCACGTGAACTTCACCAGCCGCTGGCCCAGCGACGGACCCGCCGAGACCGGCACCGCCCTTGGGAATGTGGACCTGTTCATGACCTCCCGGCTTGCCGATCGGGTGTCGTTCCTGGCGGAGACCAATTTCGA
>CALMOP010000192.1 GCA_937871775.1 uncultured Gemmatimonadota bacterium
CGAGGGCCAGGCCCTGGCCGCGGCGCAGGTCTTCAGGCTTCCGGCTCGCCGGGACCTGCCCCCGGAGGCGGTGCCGGCATGGGTGACCCAGGTGGAGCACGACATGGTGCGGGAACCGATGGACTGGGGACTCTTGTCACGGGAGGGCCCGGCGTGGATGAGCTACTGGGACCAGCATGTGCGGCACACCGGACGGGCTCGATGACCGGGGCCGGCGGTTCCGGCCGCGGCGTCGAGGCGCGATGAGCTACCTGGTCCTGCAGGAGCTGACCCGGCGCTACGGCCCGGAGCAGGGGTTGTTCGAACTGTCGTTTGCGCTGGAACGGGGCCGGACCCTGTCACTGCTCGGACCTAGCGGCAGCGGCAAGACCACGACCCTGCGCCTGCTGGGCGGGTTCGAGCGCCCGGACCGGGGGCACATCCTGGTGGCGGGAGAAGACGTGGCTCCGCTGGGGCCGGCGGCACGTCGCTTCGGGATGGTTTTTCAACACTATGCCCTGTTTCCGCATCTCGATGTCGGCCGCAACGTGGGGTTCGGTCTGGAATCGCTGGGACTTGGCGGGGCCGAGCTGGAGCGCCGAGTCCGGGAGGCGCTGAGCCTGGTGGATCTGGCGGGGTTCGAGCGGCGCCGGATCGCCGAACTGTCGGGCGGACAACAACAGCGGGTCGCGCTGGCCCGGGCCGTGGCCCCGGAACCGCGGGTGCTGCTGCTGGATGAGCCGCTGTCCAACCTCGATCCGGGGTTGCGGGAGCGGACCCGGCGTGAACTGCGCGCCCTGATCCAGCGGATCGGCATCACCACGGTGATCGTCACCCACGAACAGGACGACGCATTCGATCTGGGTGACGTGGTGGCCGTGTTGCGGCAGGGCCGACTGCAGCAGATCGGCACTCCCGAGACACTGTACCGGACCCCGGCCAATCCGTTCGTGGCCGGGTTTCTCGGTCGGGGCAGCTGGATCGACGGCACCGTGGTACGGGCCCCGGCCGGCGGCTGGGAGGTGGTGGTGGAATCGGCCCGCTGGCCGCTGGCGGACCTTCCCGGGCGCCAGCCCGGCCCGGCTCGGCTGCTGTTTCGCCCCGGGGCGCTCCGGTTGGCGGACCCGCACCCCGGAGGTCTGGCGGGAGTCGTGGTCGATCGGCGTTTTGCCGGTGCGGACTGCTACTACCAGGTGGGTACCGGGGGCGGCGGCATGCTGGAGGTCCTGGGCCGCGCCGGAGCCGCGCTCGCCGGTCAGGCGGTCACCCTGGTGCCCGCGGCGGAGCCGGTGGATCAGGACGGCGTGATGCATGTGTTTCCGGATGAGCCGGCATGAGCCGCCATCGGGTGCTGGCGCTGCTCCTGAGCGGGTTGCTGGTGTGGCTGATCGTGTATCCGCTGCTGCTGGTAGCCCGGGAAAGCCTGCTGGGCCCGGCCGGCCCGACCCTGGACCACTTTCGGAGCCTGCTGACCGAACCGCGGGAGTGGGGGGCCCTGTGGGGGAGTCTGTGGATTTCCCTCGCCAGTGTGGGGTTGTCCGCCGCGCTGGGCATTCCGCTCGCATTCCTGTTCGAGCGGGCCGACTTTCCGGGGCGCCGGTTGCTGGGAGCGCTGGTCGCGCTGCCGGTGGTGCTGCCGCCGCTGGTGGGGGTGATCGCCTTCCTGTTTCTGTACGGCGAGACCGGGTTCGCCGCCCGCCTGGTGCAGGCCGTGCTGGGCCGGGACACCCCACCGTGGCGGTTGGAGGGGGCCTGGGCCATCCTGCTGGTCCACGCCTATTCGATGTACGTCTACTTCTATCTGTTCACCCGGGCCGGACTGGCCCGGCTGGACCACGCCATGCTCGAGGCGGCGGCGTCGCTGGGCGCGGGCCGCTGGCGGACCCTTACCCGGGTGACCCTGCCGCTGCTGGGGCCGTCGCTCAGGGGAGCGGCCCTGCTCACGTTCATGACGGCGCTGGCCTCGTTCAGCGCTCCGTACATCTTCGGCGGCGGGTTTCGGGTCATGCCCACCCAGATCGTCCTGACTCGATTGAACGGCGATTACGGGCTCGCGATGGCGCAGACGGTGGTCCTGAGTGTGCTGGCGCTGGCGGGGCTCGGGCTGGCCCGGGAGGGCGGTCACGTACGGGCGGCGGGAGGCGGCAAGGGAGTGGCCGCCCCGCGGCGCCGGATCGCTTCGGTCGGGTTGCGCCGACTGGCCACGGTCGGCGGCTGGTGTTTCGCCCTGCTGTTGCTGCTGCCGCATCTCACCCTGCTGCTGCTGTCGTTCGTCCCCGCGGGCTCGTGGACCGTCGAGGCGCTGCCACCGGCGTATACCATCGCCAACTATCGGGCGCTGCTGGTGGAACCCGAGCGGTGGCGACCGTTCCTGAACAGCGTCTGGATGGCGAGTCTCACCACCGTGGTCGCTCTGGGTACGGCGCTGCTGGCGGGAACCCTGGTGGTACGGACGCGGACCCGGGCGGCCCGGCTGCTGGAACCGCTGCTGGCGCTGCCCTGGCTGGTGCCGGGGACGGTCTTTGCCATCGCGCTGGCCACGGCGTTCAGCGTTCGCGCTCCCTGGATTGGCCGGTTCATTCTGGTGGGGACCATCTGGATCCTGCCGCTGGCCTACCTGATCCGGAACCTGCCGCTGGCCAGCCGCGCGGTCTTCGCCGGCCTCAGAGGACTCGACCCCGCCCTGGGCGAAGCAGCGGCCTCGCTCGGCGCGGGCCGGTTCCGGAGCTTCTGGCGGATCACAATGCCGCTGCTCCGACCGGCCCTCGCCGCCGGGGCCACCCTGGCGTTCGTCACCGCGCTGGGTGATCTGGTCACTTCCATCATCCTGTATACGTACGACACCCGGCCACTCTCGCTGGAAATCCTGGCCAGTCTCCGCCAGGACGACGTGGGGGTGGCCGCGGCCTATGGAGTATTCCTGATGATTCTCTCCGGCCTGGTGTTCGCGCTGGGGTCCGAGCGCGCGATGGTGACCGGATGAGCGCCCGGAGTCGCCTGCCGAGCGAACTGCAACAGCTGTCGGTACTGATCGCGGTCAATCTGGTGGACATGGTCGGGCTCATGCTGGTGCTCCCGATCCTGCCGTTCTACGCCAGCGATCTGGGGGCCAGTCCCGAACGGATTGGCCAGCTCATCGCCGCCTTCGCGATCGCGCAGCTGATCGCGGCCCCCTTCTGGGGCCGACTCTCCGACCGGTATGGCCGACGCCCGGCGCTGGTGATCGGGCTCGCGGCATCCGCGCTGGCGTTCCTGGTCTTTGCCTACGCCCACAGCGTCTGGCTGCTGTTCCTCTCCCGGCTGATCCAGGGCGCCGGGGGTGGCACCACCGGGGTGGCCCAGGCCTACGTCGCGGACACGGTGCAGCCGAAGGAGCGGGCCAAGGCGCTGGGGTGGCTTTCGGCATCCACCAACGTGGGGGTGGTGCTCGGCCCGGTGATCGGCGGGCTGGCGGTTCACCTGGATCGGGCCGCCCCCGGCCTGATTGCCTGCGGCCTGTGTGCGGTGAACGCCGTGCTGGCGTGGCACTGGCTGCCGGAGTCGCGCAGCGGACTCGGCAGCCACCCCCGCGACCGCAAACCGGTGTGGCACGCGGCCTGGCAGGTACTGCGCCATCCCACCCACGCGGTGCCGCGTTTCGTGTGGATCTACGGGATCGGGATGCTGGCGTTCTCCTGTCTGACCTCGCTGGTGGCGTTGTATCTGAAGGAGGAGCACGGGGTCACCGAATCGACCATCGGCTACTTCTTCACCTACATCGGGGCGCTCAATATCCTGATGCGGCTAGTGCTGCTGGGGCCGATCGTCCGGCGGGTGGGCGAGGTCCGCGCGATGCGGCTGGGCGCCGCCGCGCTGATCCTGGGCCTGCTGGCCTACCCCGCCGCTGGTAACCTGTGGCAGCTGGTGCTGGTGATTCCGCTGGTCCCGATCGGCACCGCACTGCTCTTTCCGGCGACGACCAGCCTCATGTCCCGATACTCCGACCCGGCCGAGGTGGGGACTACGATGGGCGTCGCCCAGACCTATGCCGGCACCGCCCGGGTGGTGGCTCCGATCCTCGGGGCCATCGTGTTCCAGCGCATCGGGCACCAGTGGCCGTTCCTGGCCGCGGCCGGCATGATGGCGCTGGTCAGCGTGCTGGCGTTCAAGCTGCAGGGACTCGCCGGACCCTCCGGCGAGTATCCGGTGGCGATGGGGCCGGGTGGCTCCGCGGCGGCCCCTCGTTGACGCGCCTCACGAGAGCGCGCTAAGCTACCCACCGGGCCGGAATCCTCCGGCTGCGATTCCCCCGACCCTGGACCGCATGAGCACAGACGAACGGCTCGACCGAATGGAGCATCGGCTCCAGGTTCTCGAAGGCCTGGTGCGGCAGCTGGTCGCGAGTCGCCCGGCCGCCGATCGACCGGCGATGGCCGACCCGCTACCACCGCTTCCGCCCCCGACGCCGGCGGCCTCTCCACCGCCTGCGCCAGCCGCGGCCTTCCCCGCGGCGGCGGAGCGGCCGGCGCCCCAGCGGCGACGGCCCTTCGACAACATCCTGAGTGAGCAATGGCTGGGGCAGCAGGGCCTGCTGTCAGTCGGCGTCATCTTCGTGATCTTGGCCGCAGGGTATCTGCTCAAGCTCTCCTTTGATCGGGGCTGGGTCTCTCCGCTGGTCCGCTGCGTGGGGGGAACGCTCATCGGCGCGGGCCTGGGGGCGCTGGGCTGGCGGCTCCACGGCCGAGGCTATCGGTCCTACGGGGCGGCGCTGATGGGCACCGGCGCGGCGGTGATCTACCTGGCCGTGTGGGCGGCGGCGCGACTGTATCAGTTCCTGGCGCCGGCCCAGGCGATCCTCGCCCTGGCCGGGGTCTCGCTCGGACTGGCGGCAATCGCTGCCGCGATCGACCTCGAGGCGCTCGGGGCCGCGGCCGCGCTGGGGGCGTTCCTGGCCCCGGTCCTGGTGGGCCGGGAGAGCGGCAGCGTGGACCTGTTGCTGCTCTACCTCGGTGCCATGGGGGCTGCGCTCGGGCTGGTGGCGGCCCGACGGCGCTGGCGATTGGCCACTGGCATTGTTGCCATGGCGTACTTCGGTATCGCGGGGTCACGCATCCTGGGTCATGCCGGTGCGACGGGGCTGTACCTCTACGCCGTGGCCGGCGGTGCCGCGGGGCTGTATGTGGGCCTGCGGGAAGCCTGGCTCGAGACCCGGCTCATGAGTTTCGCCGGCGGCTGGGCGGTGCTGAGCGCCGCGCACGACGCCGCGGGAACTCCCGCGGTCACACTGCTGGGCGGCTTGGTGCTGGCGGCGCCGGTGTGGTGGCGGGCCCTCACCGCCGACACCATCTGGCCCCGCCGGGGACTCGCCGACGGCCGGGCCTCGCTCGGCGACTCGTTCTACTTCTATCTGTCACCGGTGCTGGTTGGCTGGGCGCTCGGCGAGTTCATGCCGACCCTGGCCGCATCCCATGGGGGACTGGTGCCCCTGTTGATCGCGCTGCCCTATCTGTGGGCGGGGTGGAGTGAATTCCGGCCGGCGTTCGCACTGCTGGGGGCCGCCGCCCTCGCCGACGCCGCCAGCGAAGAGTGGCGCGGACTGGGCGCCGCGATCGGCCTGCTGCTTCCGGCGCTGGTCTGGGCCGCGGCCGACCACCGGTGGCGTCGGCTGGACGGCCGCTGGTATTCCCTGGGCGCGCTGCTGCTGGGGTTGCTGCATCTGTTGGGTACCGACTTTCGGATGCGGTGGACGCAGGATCCCGCGTTCGTGGGCCAGTGGGCTCTGGTGCTGTGGGGAGCAGTGGCCATCGTGGCGATCCTGGCCCTTGGCTTGTGGCGGACCCGGGACCCGGCGCCCGAGCCGGAGCGACAGGTTCCGGCGGGGCTGTGGCTGCTCGCCGGACTGTTGCTGCTGTTCGGAGTGACCGGTGAACTGACC
>CALMOP010000193.1 GCA_937871775.1 uncultured Gemmatimonadota bacterium
AACCGGGGGCGGTCCCAGCCGTTCCGGCTGGGCCATGAGCAGCTGTTCGGCGGACTGGCGGCGGCGCGGGCCGCGGCGGCGAGGCTGGTCGGATCCGATCCCGCCGAGATCGCTCTGGCGACCAACACGTCGTTCGGCCTGGGCGTGGCGGCCCGGGCCCTGCCACTGGCGGCGGGAGACATCGTGCTGGTGAGTCAGCGCGAGTTTCCCGCCAACGTCTACCCCTGGAAGCGGCTGGGGGCCCAGGGGGTGATCCTGGAGCTGGTGCCGGTCACCCCGGCGGGGTGGCCCGACGAGGCCAGACTGCTGGATCGGCTGGCCGACCGCCAGGTTCGCTGCCTCGCGGTGTCGCTGACCCAGTTCGCCACCGGCTACACCGTGGATCTCGAGACGCTCTCCCGGGTGACCCGCGCCAACGGGCAATTCCTGGTGGTGGATGCCATCCAGGCGCTGGGCCAGATGCCGGTGGATGTGCGGGCCACTCCGGTCGACATCCTCGCCTCGGGGGGTCAGAAGTGGCTGCTCTCGCCGTGGGGCAGCGGGTTTTTCTATGTGCGCCGGGACCTGATTCCCCGGTTGGACCCGGCGATCACCGGCTGGATGGCCTTCGAAGGTACCGATGACTTCACCCGCCTGACGGCGTATGGGGACGCGCTGCGCCAGGACGCCCGCCGCTTCGAGTTGATCTCGCTGCCGTTCCAGGACTTCGCCGGCTTCACCGCGTCACTGGGCCTGCTGGCCGAGCTGGGCATTCCCGCCATCCAGGCGCACCTGCGGCAGCTGCACGCGCCGATTCTCGCGTGGGCCGAACGCCGTGGTGTGCCGGTCACCTCTCCGACCGGCATCCGCGGGTCGGGCATCGTGGCCGTGGCGCCACCGGCGCTGGAGGCCGCCTGCCGGAAGCTCCGTGCCGCGCAGGTCTTTGCCAGTCAGCGGGAGGGCGCCATCCGGATCAGTCCCCATTGCTACAACACCATCGAGGAGATGGAGCGGGTGGCCGCGATCCTCGATACCACCCTCTGAGACGGACCTGGTCATGCCCGAGACCTTCGCCGAGTCCCTCGCGGCCGGCTACGGCTTCAGCGGAACCGCGCTCACGCTCGGGGCGGCACTCGAGGGAGGCCGGTTGCACCCCGAGCCCAAGGTGCGGCTTCCCCTCGCCATGATGAACCGGCACGGGCTCATCGCCGGGGCGACCGGAACCGGAAAGACCAAGACGCTGCAGCTACTCACCGAGCAGCTGGTCGCCGCCGGGGTGCCGGTGTTCGTGGCCGACCTGAAGGGCGACCTGTCGGGGCTGGCGATGCCCGGACAGGCCAGCGATCGAGTGACTCAGCGGGCCAGCGATGTGGGGTGGACCTGGACGCCCGCCGGGTTTCCGGTGGAGTTCGTCAGCCTGACCGGCGGGTCCGGGGTGCAGCTCCGGGCCACCGTGGCCAGCTTCGGTCCGCTGCTGCTGGCCAAGGTGTTGGGACTCAATGAGACCCAGACCAGCGTGCTGACCCTGGTCTTCAAGTTCTGCGACGATCAGGGCCTGCCATTGCTGGACCTGAGCGACCTGCGGGCGGTGCTGCAGTTCCTCTCCTCCGACACCGGCAAGTCGGCGCTGGCGCAGTACGGTGGCATGGCACCGGCGACGGTGGGGGTCCTGCTGCGCAGCATGGTCGAGCTGGAGTCGCAGGGGGCGGACCGATTTTTCGGGGAGCCCGAGTTCGATGTCCATGACCTGCTGGCCACGGCTCGGGACGGCCGCGGCATCATCACCTGCCTGGAGCTGACCGATGTCCAGGACAAGCCGCGGCTGTTCTCCACCTTCTTGATGTGGCTGCTCGCTGAACTGTATCACACCCTGCCGGAAGCCGGGGATCTCGACCAGCCGAAGCTGGTGTTCTTCTTCGATGAGGCCCACCTGCTGTTCAGCGACGCCTCACGAGCGTTCCTGGAGCAGGTGGAGCAGGTGGTCCGGCTGATCCGTTCCAAGGGCGTTGGGGTCTATTTCGTGACCCAGACGCCCAAGGATGTGCCGGCCGACGTGCTGGCCCAGCTGGGTAACCGGGTGCAGCATGCGCTCCGGGCCCACACCCCGGATGACGAGACGGCGCTGCGCGCCGCGGTCCGGACCTTTCCCAAGACCGCCTTCTATGATCTGGCGGAGACCTTGACCAGCCTGGGAATCGGAGAGGCGGTGGTGACCGGGCTGGATCCGCGGGGTGTTCCCACTCCGGTCGTGGCGACCCGAATGATCCCCCCGGCGTCGCGCATGGCCCCCTTGACGCCGGAGGAATTGCAGGCCGATATCCGGCAATCGGACTTGCTGGCGGAGTACGGCAAGGCCGTGGATCGGGAGAGCGCTCGGGAGATGCTCGCCGCCCGCCTGACCCGGGCCGCGCCGCCCGCGTCGGGTCCCGCAGCGCCCCCGCCGCCGAAGGGCGGGGCCTCGACCGGAGCCAGGATCGGCGCCGCCGTCCTCGGTGCCCTGGGGACCACGGTGGCCCGGAGCCTGGGTCGGGAACTGGTGCGAGGAGTGTTCGGCATGCTGGGGGGCAAGCCACCGCGCGGCACCCGCCGGACCCGCTGGTAATGCTCCCACTCACTTCTTCGCGACCGTCTCCTCCCGCAGCACCTTCTTCGAGAACCAGAAGACCAGGAAGGCGATGACCAGGAAGTTCACCAGCGCCGCCAGGACCGAGCCCAGGGCGAAGTTGAACGGTCCGATCGCCATCGTGGCTGACCTCCAGTCCCCCCCGGCGGCCGACAGGATTGGATTCACGAACGGCATCAGGATGCCTTCGACCAGCGCCTTGACCAGGTCGTTGGCGACCCCACCGATGATGACGGCGATCGCCAGGCCGATCACGTTGTACTCCTTCAGGAACTTCAGGAACTCGCCACGCATGGGTCTCCTCCTTGGAAGGTGAGTCCGGGCAGGACCAGCGGGGTGCCGAATATTCGGTTGCCGCCCTGGGGTGCCAGTGGGCTAGCCGGCGACCCGGATCAGGCCATAGTTCCGCCGCCCCTTGGCGAGCAGCAGATACCGCCCCGCGAGCAGGTCGCCCGGTCCCACCCGCCGGTCCGGTTCCGCGATGGGAGCGCCGTTGAGCGAGAATCCCCGCTGCTGAATACCGCGCCGGGCCTCCGCCTTGGACGAGGCCAGCCCGGTGAGCACCAGGGCGTCAACCACTCCCAGCGAGCCGACGGTCGCGGCGTCGACATCAGTGGTCGGAATCTCCGCCGCCAGAATCGCGAAGACCTCGCTGCCCGCGGTGGCGAGATCCAGGCCGCCGAACAGCAGCCGGCTGGCCTGGATCACGCCTGCGGTGGTCTCCGGCCCGTGCACCCGGCTGGTGACTTCCTGCGCCAGCCGCCGCTGGGCGGGGCGCTCCGCCGGGTTGGCGGTCTGGGCGGTCATCAGCTCCGCGATCTCCGGCCGGGGCAGGAAGGTGAAGAAGTGCAGCAGCCGCTCCACGTCGCGGTCGTCCCGGTTGAGCCAGAACTGGTAGAACTGGTAGGGTGAGGTCCGCTCCGGGTCGAGCCACACGTTGCCGCTCTCGCTCTTGCCGAACTTGCCGCCCGCCGCGGTGGTCAGCAGCGGGAACACCAGGCCGTGGGCCTGGGCGCCTTCGCGGCGGGAGATCAGCTCGGTGCCGGCGGTGATGTTGCCCCACTGATCGCTGCCCCCCATCTGGAGCTCGCAGCGTTCGGTGGTCCACAGGTGCCAGAAATCGTAGGCCTGCACCAGCATGTAGCTGAATTCGGTGTAGGAGATGCCGCTCTCCATCCGGCTCCGGACCGACTCCTTCTGCAGCATGTAGCTGAGGGTGAAGTGCTTGCCGCAGTCTCGCAGGAACGCCATCAGGCCCAGCGGCCGGAGCCAGTCCGCGTTGTTCCGCACCCGGGCCGCGTTGCCACCCTCGAAGGCCACGAACCGCTCCAGCTGCCGGCGGATCCGCTCGGCATTCTGGTCGATCTGCTCCAGCGACAACATCGGCCGCTCCGCCCGCTTGCCGCTGGGATCGCCGACCATGCCGGTGCCACCACCCACCAGGACGATGGGTGTCCCCCCGTATCGCTGCAGCCACGCCAGCCCCATGACCGGCACCAGGTTCCCCACGTGAAGGGAATCGGCGGTGGGGTCGAATCCCACGTAGCCGGTGACCGGCCCGCGAGCCAGACGCTCGGTCAGGCCGGGGGTCACATCGTGCACGAAGCCGCGGGCGGTGAGCTCGTCCAGAAGGGTCGGCATGGCGCGGAACATTAGGGTGCGCTTCGAAACCCGGCAAGCGAGCCGGCCCTCCGCCCCCCGCGGGGGGCCGTGTAGATTGTGGCCATGGCCTCCGCACTCACCGCCACCCTGCGCCGCTGGTGGTACACCCCGAGGATCCGTTCCAACCTCATCGCGGCCGCGCTGGCCGGCCTCATGCTCGGCCTGGGCCTCCTGGTCGGCGCCTGGACCCGGGCCTGTGCCAACAACGCCTGCCCGTCGATCGCCCGGCTGGTGACCAGCGGCTACGATCCTGCCCAGGCTTCCAAGGTCTATGCCGCCGATGGCCGGTTGATCACCGATCTCGGTGAGGAACGACGCACCGTGATTCCCATGACCCAGATCTCGCCCGAGGCGATCGCCGCCTTCGTGGTGGTGGAGGACAAGCGCTTCTACGAGCACGGCGGGGTCGACTGGATCCGGGCCCTGGGCGCGATCCAGCGGACCGTCATCTATGCCCTGACCGGTCAGGGCCGGATGCAGGGTTTCTCCACCATCACCATGCAGCTGGCCCGCAACCTGTGGCCGGACATCATCAGCGGGCAGGACCGCTCGATCCAGCGCAAACTGCGCGAGATCCACGTGGCCTACGAGATCGAGCGCAATTTCCCCAAGGACCGCATCCTGGAGCTGTACCTCAACCAGATCAATCTGGGCAACGGGGCCCTGGGTATTGAAGCCGCGGCCGAGCGCTACTTCGGGAAGACCGCGCGGGACCTGAACGTCGCGGAGGCGGCCACGCTGGCCGGTATTCCCCGGTCACCGACCCGGTACAACCCCCGGCGCAACCCGGACCTGTCGGTGCAGCGGCGCAACCTCATCGTCGACCTCATGACCGCCGAGCGGGTCCTCTCCACGGAGGAAGCCGAGCGCTGGAAGGCCTATCCGCTGGTCCTCTCCTCCCGCTCGGACTTCAGCGAGGTGGCCCCCTATTTCGTGGAATATGTCCGCCAGCTGCTCAAGACCCGGTACGGGTCGGAGCTGTACAATGGCGGGCTCCGGATTTACACCACCATCGATCTCGATATCCAGCAGGCCGCGGAACGGTCGCTGGTGCACCAGCTGGACGCGGTGGAAAGCGACTCGGCGCGGTACGGCCCCTATCCTCGCGCCAGCTACGCGGATTTCGTGGAGAAACGGGGCGACGACGCGGATCCCCTCGCGGAATCGCCCTACCTGCAGGGTCTCGCAGTGGTCATCGAGGCCCGGACCGGCAAGATCCTGGCACTGGTGGGTGGGAGGGACTACAACGACAGCAAGTACAACCGGGCCATCCAGGCGCTGCGCCAGGCCGGCTCGGCCTTCAAGCCGTTCGTATATACCGCCGCCCTCAGGGCCGGGCACCCGTGGACCGAGATCGTCGACGACCGTCCGATCAGCGTCGAGATCCTTCCCAGCGAGCCACCCTGGGAGCCGCAGAATTACGACAACCGCTTCGTGGGACCGATGTCGCTGAAAGAGGCGTTCTACGAGAGCCGCAACATTCCGGCGATCAACATCGGTATGGAGATCGGACCGCAAGCGGTGATCAGCGAAGCCGCCCGTTTCGGCATCCAGTCCGGCATTCCGCCCTATCCCAGCATCTACATCGGGGCGGCCAGTCTGGTCCCCCTTGAGCTGATCTCGGCCTTTGGAGCCTTTGCGACCATGGGGGTGCGGACCACCCCCTCCGCCATCGACCGGGTCGAGGACCGGAATGGCAACGTCTTGTGGGCCCCCAAACCCCGCTCGGAAGTGGTGATGGACTCGGCCCTGGCCTGGCTCATCCTGGATGGTCTCAAGAACGTGGTGCGCCGAGGGACTGGGGCCCGGGAGGTCGGCAGCCAGATCGGCGATCTGCCGGCGGGAGGCAAGACCGGAACCACCAACGACGGCTACGACGTCTGGTACATCGGCTTCACCCCGGACCTGGTGGCCGGAGTGTGGCTGGGGATGGACAAGCCCCAGAAGATCATGGACAACGCCCAGGGCGGCCGGCTCGCCGCTCCCGCCTGGACCGCGATGATCAAGGAGATCTACGAGCGCCGACCCAAGCCGGCCGAGTGGCCCCGGCCCGATGGGCTGGTGATCGCGGAGGTGGACCGGCAGACCGGCAAGAAGTTCACGCCCTTCTGCCCCAAGGATTCGCTCCTGGTGGAGTCGTTCCTGCCCGGGAGCGAGCCACGGGAGTTCTGCCCCATCCACAATTTCTGGGGGCCCGGCACCAGCGTCCCCGCGCCGGCGACCACCGGCCGTCCGTGATGGAACCGGGCCGCCGGTACCGGGCCCAGTGGGTCCTGCCGGTTGAGGGCCCTCCGATCCGGAAGGGCGCGGTCCTGCTCGGTGGTGACGGCCGGATCCTCGCCGTTGGATCCGACCGTGACGTGCCCTCCCCGCCCGGTGTCCCCGATGAGGATCAGGGGCAGGCAGCCCTGCTGCCGGGTCTGGTCAACTGTCATACCCATCTGGAACTGACCGGCTTCGAGGGACTCGCACCCGAGCCCGACTTCCCGGCGTGGATCCGCCGCATCATGGCCCTCAAGGCCGGCCGGACCCCGGAGCAGCTCCTGGCTCAGGCCCGCCAGGGGGTCCGGGACTGCTGGGCCGCGGGTATCACGACGGTAGCCGATACCGGGGACTCCGGTGCGGTCATCCAGGCCCTGGCCGAACTGGGTGGCAGTGGCATCGCGTACCACGAGGTGTTCGGGCCCCATCCCGATCAGCTCGAGGCCAGCATGGCAAACCTGGAGCGGCAGTTGGACCGGCTGGCCAGGTTCACCGGCCCCCGGATCCGGCTCGGGGTCTCACCTCACGCGCCCTACAGCGTTTCCGGCCCGTTGTACGCCCGGGCCGCCGCGGTGGCCCGGGCTCGGAGTCTCCCGCTCGCCGTGCACATCGCGGAATCGGTCGAGGAATCCCGGCTGCTGGACACCGGCACCGGTGCCTTCGCCGTCGCGTGGGTCGAACGCGGCATTCCCCTCCCCACGCCGCCCGGTGATACCCCGCTGGCGTGGCTCGACCGGCATCGGGTCCTGGGGCCGGATACCCTCTGCATTCACTGTGTGCAGGCCGGCCCGGCGGATCTGGATCGACTGGTGCACCACCGGGCCGCGGTGGCGCACTGTCCCCGGTCCAATGATCGCCACCGGCATGGGGTGGCACCGCTCGCCGGCTTCCGGGCGCGCGGCCTGCGGGTTGGTCTCGGTACCGATTCGGTGGGCAGCGTGGCTCCGCTCGACCTGAGGGGCGAGGCGGTGCTGGCGGGGCGGCTCGCCGGGCTCGCCGCCCCCGAACTCATCCGGATGCTGACGCTCGACGGCGCCCGGGCCCTGGGGCTGGACCGGGAGATCGGGAGCCTCGCCCCGGGAAAGTGGGGGGACCTGGTGGTGGTGGACCTGCCGGAAGCAGTTGAC
>CALMOP010000194.1 GCA_937871775.1 uncultured Gemmatimonadota bacterium
TGGTGGGCGAGTTCAGCGTCCCGGTCATTCCGGGGCAGCTCCATTATCGGCTTGGGCTGGAGCAGGGCGCCGACAATGGAGTGGTGCTGTCGGAAGACAGCCTGACGGTGGGAGATTTCAGCGGGCAACAGTACGCGCTGAGCGGACTGGTCCTCGGGTCCCGGGAGACCAACCTCACCTGGCGCCCCGAACCCGGCGACACGGTGTGGCTCAATCCGCTGGGCCGCTACCGGCGCGCCACCGAGATGGAATTGTATTACGAGGTGTATGGAACTCCGGCGGGAGCGACGCTGCGGACCGAGGTCCAGGTGCGCAAGCGAGGGGGGGGCGCGTTCCTGGGCCTGTTCCGCTCGGGCAAGCCCGCCATACGGCTCGCCTTCCAGGACCAGTCCGAGGGCCCGGCCACCCGGTTCCATCGGACGGTCTCCCTGGAGCGGCTGTCCGAGGGCCACTACACCCTCGAGGTGCAGGTCGCCGATGCCAGCGGCGAGGTTCGGCAGAATCGGGAGGAGTTCGAGGTCAGGGACTGAGCCCGGTTGGGTAACTCCAAACGGCGCCAGCGCTTGACTGTGTTGGACCGGACCGCATAGCTTGCGCCATGTTCTGTCAACGATGCGGAACGGAAGTGCAGCAGTCCGGTCAGTTTTGTCCCACCTGCGGGCTCGATCTTCGAGTGACCTCGCCGGTGGAGGCGATCGCGACTGACGAAGGCACTGAGCGGGACCTCGTCCGTGAGTCCCTGGCCGAGGAGTACGAGCTGCTCGAGGAGCTGGGCCGCGGTGGGATGGCCAGGGTGTATCTGGCCCGGGACAGCCACCTCGAGCGGGAAGTGGCCATCAAGGTACTGCCGTTCTCGCTGGCGTTTGACGCCGAGTTCGTGGATCGCTTCAGCCGCGAGGCCCGCACCGCCGCGGCGCTGGAACACCCCAACATCATCCCCATCTACCGGGTCGGCAAGACCGGTCGGGTCATCTACTTCGCCATGAAGCTGATCCGGGGCGGCTCCCTGTCCCGGCAACTTGCCGAGCAGAAGCGGCTGCCACCGGCGGCAATTCGCAAGCTGCTGGCTGACGTCGGCAGCGCCCTCGGGTACGCCCACAAGCGCGGCATCGTGCACCGCGACATCAAGCCCGACAACATCATGTTCGACGAGTTCGGGCAGTGCGTGGTCACCGACTTCGGCATAGCCAAGGCGGGAACGTCGAAGCTGACCGGGACCGGCATGTCGATCGGCACCCCCCACTACATGAGCCCGGAGCAGGCCCGGGCCCAGAGTGTGGACGGGCGCAGCGACCTGTACAGCCTGGGAGTCGTCGCCTACCAGGCGCTGGTGGGCGAAGTGCCCTACGACGGCGAGGACAGTTTCTCGATCGGCTACAAGCACATCATGGAGCCGATCCCGGTCCCGCTGCTGGATACTTCCGATGAACGCCGTCTGTTCGAGGTCATAAAGCGGCTGATCATGAAAGACCCGCTGGATCGGTTCCAGGATGCCGAGGCGCTGCTCAAGGCCCTCGAGGGCCAGCCTCGGGAGTCGGTGGCCGGGAAGCGCCCCTCCCAGGCCCTGCTGCCCGGCCAGGGGCCCGCTCAGTTAGCCCAGTCGATTCCGCTCAGTCCGCTGCCGGGTGCCCGGCCGCGGCGGCCGGTCGCCTCCCCGCCGCCTCCGGTCGGGGCTCCCATGGGGGAGGCTGCTCCAGCGGCGGCACCGCCGGTGCGGAGCGTCGGCCACGACACCCCCCGAAGGGCCACGATCCGCCGCTCGACCGCGACGCCCCCTCCGCCCTCAACCTCCTGGGCCCCGTGGATGCTGGCGGCGCTGCTGCTCCTCGGGTTCGTGATGGGTGGGGTCTATCTCTACCGCCAGGGCGAGCTCGGTGGCGGCGGCCCACAGCCGCTGGTCAATCCTCCCGCGGAATCCACCCATGCCGTGGTGCCGGACTCGGTCGTGCCGGATACGGAACCGATCATCACGGACGTCACCCCGCCCGAACGCCCCGTCACTTCGGATACCGCGGTCCGGCAGTCAAGCGCCGGGACTCCAGGCGACGGCCGCGTCGCCAGGTCGTCCGACAGCGGCAGCCTGCTGCTGAGGGGCCTGCCGTTCGGCACCGCCGTGCTGATCGACACCCGCCGGCTGACCCAGCCGGGCGGCAGTATCCGGTTGGCGAATGGCTGGCACGAGATCGGCATCACGGCGCCGGGCCATCAACTGTACCTCGACAGCGTGCTGATCGAAGGGGGCAAGAACCTGGTCGTGAGCCCGGTGCTCGTCGCGTCCAACATCCCGCCCCCGCCTCCCGGTTCGGAGGCCGACCTGCGCCGAGTCGCCCGGGCCCGGCTGGACTGCGAGAACCCGAGCGACCTCAACAAGTTCGGGCAGGAGTGCTACGACACTCCGCCGCGACCACGCTCACCGACCCGGGTGCCGGTACCGGAGGGGGTCAGCGGCAAGCCTGATGGGGTCGTCGCCATCGTGAAGGTCTCCCAGCAGGGCCGCACCTTGGTGGTCCGGATCAGGCGACACTCCAACGAACTGGCCTTCGACCGCGCGGTCGAAGCCTTCGCGTCCCAATTGCGCTGGAGCCCCGCCCTCCGGGACGGGAATCCGGTGGATGGCTGGACCCAGGCCGCCTTCGTTCCCGACTTGCCTTGAACTCCCCCCGGATTCACCCCACGGCCTTCATTGCCCCGGGGGCGGTGGTCCTGGGCGACGTAACCATCGGGGAGGCGGCGAGCGTCTGGTATACCGCCGTGCTCAGGGGGGACATGGCACCGATCGAGGTCGGGAGTCACACCAACCTGCAGGACGGAACCATCGTCCACGTGGATGAGGGAGTTCCCTGCCGGATCGGCAGCCGGGTCGGGGTAGGACACCGGGTAATCCTGCACGGCTGCACGGTGGAGGACGACTGTCTGATCGGTATGGGGAGCGTGCTGTTGAATCGGTCAGTCGTGGGTCGGGGAAGCGTGGTCGCGGCGAGTTCGCTCCTGCCGGAGGGACTGGTGGTGCCGCCCGGCAGCCTGGTGATGGGCGTGCCAGGTCGGGTGGTGCGGGCGGTAGACGGCGAGCTGCAACGCCGGATCGAGCACACCTGGCGGCATTACGTGGAGCAGGCCAGGCGGCATCGTGCGGGGGAGTTTCCGGCCGCCGTGGCGGGCGGGTAATCGGGCGGTCCGGGCCGCCGCAGGGTGCGCTTGGAGGGTGCTCATCACCTTTGTGATGTGAAAACGCTCTTTCGACGTAATCGCGTCCCTTTCCAACGTATTGTCCGGGGGGCCCGACGTTCCTACTTTTGACTTCCGTTTCTCCTCCAAGCGCTGTTCCGAGACACAACCGTTGCGGGCCGGTGACGATCACTCGCCTCGATAGGGACGGGCCATGGCGACTTCTGCTGACGCGAAACACGCTCTCGATCTCTCGCCCAACGCCATCACGGTGCTGGAGAAGCGCTACCTCATGCGGGATGAGCAGGGACGCCCGGCCGAGGCGGCGGCCGACCTGTTCTGGCGGGTGGCCCGGACCATCGCCGAGCCGGACCGGCGCTATGGGGCCTCCGGGGGAGCTGTTGAGGCCCTCGCTGAGGCCTTCTTCGGCCTGATGGCGCACCGCAAGTTCATGCCGAATTCGCCGACCCTCATGAATGCCGGGCGGCCCCTGGGGCAGCTGTCCGCCTGTTTCGTGCTGCCGGTCGAGGATACCCTCTCCAACGGCAAGAACGGTATCTACGATACCCTCCGGGCCATGGCCCTGGTGCACCAGTCGGGCGGGGGCACCGGCTTCTCGTTCTCCCGGCTGCGGCCCAAGAACGACATCGTCCGCTCCACCATGGGGGTGGCCAGCGGCCCGGTCTCCTTCATGAGCCTGTACGATGCGTCGACCGACGTGGTCAAGCAGGGCGGGACCCGACGCGGCGCCAACATGGGCATCCTGCGGGTGGATCATCCGGACATCCTGGACTTCGTGACCTGCAAGGACGACATCACCAAGATCACCAACTTCAATATCTCGGTCGCCGTGACCGACGCGTTCATGGCAGCGGTGGAACAGGACCGGGAGTACGATCTCATCCACCCCAAGACCCGCCAGGTCACCGGCCGGCTTCGGGCCCGGGAGGTCTGGGAAAAGGTGATCCACGGCGCCTGGCGCACTGGTGAGCCCGGGGTCTTCTTCGTCGACCGCGCCAATCAGTACAACCCGGTGCCCCATCTGGGTGCCTACGAGGCGACCAATCCCTGCGGTGAGCAGCCGCTGCTGCCGTATGACGTCTGCAATCTGGGTTCGGTCAACGTCGGCTATTTCGTGACCGAGGGCGAGGTGGACTGGGACGGGATGCGTCAGGCCGTCCATCTGTCGACCCATTTCCTCGAAAATGTGATCGATGCCAACAACTATCCGCTCCCCGAAATCGACAACCTCTCCAAGCGAATTCGGCGCATCGGGCTGGGCGTCATGGGACTGGCGGACCTGCTGATCCGGCTGGGGATCCCCTACGACAGCGACGAAGGCGTCGAAATGGGCCGCCGGATCATGGCCTTCGCCGACGAGGAGGCCAAGGTCGAGTCGGAGCGGCTGGCCGCCCAGCGGGCCCCCTTCCCGGAATGGGAGAAGAGCATCTGGGGGCCCGATGCCAGCTGCGCCCGCGATGCGGCCGGCGAGCGGATCCGCCCCCACCGCAAACTCCGCAACTGCAACGTGACCACGGTTGCACCGACCGGGACCATCTCCATCATCGCCGGGTGCAGCTCCGGCATCGAGCCGCTGTTCGCCGTGGCCTTCATGCGCAATCAGGCCGGGGTGCTGATGCCCGATGTCAACGAGGACTTCGTGGCGATCGCGAAGCGGGAGGGCTGGTACTCCGATGATCTGATGCAGCGCATCGCTCAGGCGGGGCACATCCGCTTCCCGGAGGTCCCGGAGCAGTGGCAGCGGGTGTTCGCCACCGCCAACGATATCAAGGCGGAGTGGCACATCCGGATGCAGGCGGCCTTCCAGGCTCACAACGACAGCGCCATCTCCAAGACCTGCAACTTCGCCCACGATGCCAGCGAGGCCTATGTCGAGGAGATCTACCGGCTGGCCTTCCGGCTGGGCTGCAAGGGTGTCACGGTGTATCGCGACGGCAGCCGTGACATGCAGGTGCTCTCCACTGGCACCACCGCCCGGAAGGTGGCCGAGCAGGCCACCGCCGGTGGCCACGCGGAGGCCCGGAGTGATCTGGCCGGCATGACCACCGGTGCTACGGATCAGCGGGCCAGCTCGGCCGACCTCATGGGGGAACTCGCCGAGATCCGGGCCGAGAACGAACGGCTCCGCAAGCTGGTCCATGACCTGGAAGCCGAGAATCTGCAGCGCCGGCAGAAGCGCTCCCGGCCCGACATGCTCCGCGGAACCACTCGCCGGGTCGACACCCCCCTCGGCACCCTGTACGTCACCATCACCGAGGACGACCGGGCCCAGCCCTTTGAGGTCTTCATGAGTCTCGGCAAGGCCGGTGGAGCCATCATGGCCGACGTCGAGGCCATGGGCCGCCTGATCAGCCTGGCGCTTCGCTCCGGGATCCCGCTCAAGGAAGTCCACCGTCAGGTCCGCGGCATCAGCTCCGACCGCGCCATCGGGCTCGGTCCCAACAAGGTGCTGTCGGTTCCGGATGCCGTGGGCATCGCCATCGAGCGCTGGATGCAGGACAAGGCTGGAGTCCAGCAGGAGCTGCTGCCCACTGTCCCGCCGCCGATCGGAACGCTGGCCAATCCCACCGTCGCCCAGGTGATCACCCAGGGCGGAGAACAGCTGTCCCTCGCCCACGTCCAGCCGGTCCTGACCGGAGCCTGCCCGGACTGCGGCTCTCAGCTGGAATTCGCCGAAGGGTGCATGAAGTGCCACGTCTGCGGCTTTTCGGAGTGTGGGTGAGAGGTCCGGACCGGCCGACACCGGCCTGAACCTGGCGGGACACCTGAACGGGGGCGGGCATCATATCCGCCCCCGTTGTCGTTTCGACCGGCTCCGTCGGGCGCATCGCACTTGGCGGATCCCGTCACTCGGCTGTATCCCCCGGTCCCCGATCGAGTGTTGCCGCAGGCCCGGCGTCCCTGCACTCTATTGTCCTGGTGCCGGAGTCACGCCAATCCGGGAGAGGCCATGGACTACCGCCGTACCGAGATCGCCGAGGCCGAGGTGCCACGCACCACGCGGCCGGTGTTCCAGCATCTGGTCGATACTTACGCCTCCGAGACCAACAAGACCGCGGCTACGTGGCGGGAACTCCAGGACGCCCAGCTGGGATTCCGGCCTCACCCGCGCAGCAGCACTGTCCGCGAGATCCTGACTCACCAGTTGCTGTCGGAGCGCCGCTTCTTCGCCGAGTTCATCGGATTCCCCGAGCCGCCGGGCGCGGAACTGCTTCCGGCGGGTCCGGACCCCCCGGTTCACGCCTACGTGGAACGCTACGTGAGCCTTGCCCGGGCTCGCCTCGCCCGCCTGGCCGAACTGGATGAGCCGCGCTGGCTCGAGCCGGTGCCCTTCTTCGACGTTCGCCGGGAGCGGATCTGGGTCTTCTGGCGCCGGGTACTGCACACCGCCCACCATCGCACCCAGGTCGGGCTGTGCCTGAGGCTGTTGGAGCAACAGGTTCCGCCGACCTACGGTCCAACCGCCGACGTCAGCTGGGCGGGCGCGGATCCCACTCGAACAGTGGACGCCGCGGCGCGCAAATCGGCGGGGTAGGCGTCTGGTGCCCCGGGGTATTCCCGGCTAGCTTGGGACTCCATCCGGGATTTGTGGTAACCGCCTTCCCATCCGTGAGGCTATCGCGATGTCCGATTCGACCGGTGAGCTCACCCCCATCAAGCCCGCGCGGCTGGCCCAGGAGATCGCCAAGCTCAGCGGCGCCCGCCGGGCGGGGGAACTCACCCCCGACGACTACGACCAGAGGTTCGCCCGGGTGATCCAGGAGCTTCACCAGCGCCGCATCGACGGGAGTCGGGAGGATATCCTGGCCGCCCTGAAGCCCCTGGTCGACAAGGGTGAGATCACCGAGAAGGAACAGTTCCGGCTGCTGGCGCAGATTGGGATGGGATGATGGCGGGCGGATCCCCGCACGGCTCTCCGGATATGACCGTCGCCGCTGGCGACGGTCTGCTGCTGAAGGGGATCCTAGCCTGCCCGGATCGGCCGATTGGTTCCAGCTTCCCGCTCGCCGTCCTCGCACCCCAATATCGCGCCACCGCCGGCAGCGGCCGTTCCCTCGCCTCCTGATCCGGAGATGCGCTCGCTCCCCCTCGGACCTCAGGATCGGGAGGTGTCCGTCGTCGGGTTCGGGGGGATGCACCTCTCGCTGACCGACCGTCCGGCCGAAGCCGATGCGGTGCGGGTGCTCCATGCCGGGTTCGAGGCGGGGATGACCCTGGTCGATACTGCCGACGCGTATTGTCTCGAGGCCGGCGAAACCGGTCATAATGAGCGTCTGATCGCGCAGGCCCTCCGGGAGTGGGGCGGCGGTTCGGACCGGGTGCTGGTCGCCACCAAGGGTGGGATTGTCCGTTCCGGCGGACGCTGGGACCGGGACGGCCGGCCGGCTCACCTCCGTGCCGCGTGTCACGCCTCGCTGCGGGCGCTGGGCGTCGAGC
>CALMOP010000195.1 GCA_937871775.1 uncultured Gemmatimonadota bacterium
CGACCGCCTAAGGACGCCGTGCGGCGCGTCCAGCAGCGCCTCCACCCCGGTGGTCCCGTCGCTGAGATAGCCCCGGACCGTCCCCACCCGGAGCCCCTCTCCATCTTTCTCGGTGGCCTGGGCCCGAGCCACCGGCACAACAAGCAGGCCCAGCACCGCCATCATCAGGTATTTCGTCAATCGAACTCCGTTGCCCTTCCGATCCTCAGCGTGGTGAAGGCTACCACCCGAGACTGAGGCTCAAGTAGTGGGTGCCTCCCAGAACGCCCATGTACTTGAACGCGTAGTCCACTCCGAGCAGGAAGCCGGGGGTCTCGTAGAACAGCCCGCCGCCGCCGGCCATGCCCTGCAGATTCTCCTCGTCGTTCATCGCGGTGGGAATACTCCCGGAGGTAGAAATATTGTTGGCCGGCGCATAAGTGTAACTGGCGCGGGCCGCGGCGCCGAAGCCCGAGCCACCGAGGTGCCGAGAGGTCCATTCGCTCGCGAACCCAAAGCCAGCCTTGTTGCTGTTCGCCTGGTTGAACGAGCCGATCACGGTGAGCCTGTTGTTCTGGTTCGCCGAGGAGACGACGTCGTACGCCAGGGCCACCTGGAAGACCGTCGGCAGGGAGAACGCCTTGTCCTTCAGCTCGGCCGGGACCGGCTCCGTGCCGGCGCCGGCCGTGTCGCGCGGGATGCTGGTATTGAGGTCACCGCCGCTATAGCTCATGGTGGTCCCCAAGTTCTGCACCGTGAAGCCCAGCCGCACGGGCTTGCCCCCGAGCCGGGAGTGGAAGTCCGCTCCGAAGTCAATCCCGAACGCCGAGCCGGAGACCGAGCCCAGGTTGTCGAAGACGCCCTTGGCCGTGATGCCCGCCGAGAAGCGGTCGCTGAACTGCTGGGCGTAGGTGAGGCCGACGAAGGTCTCGTTCACGGAGTAGGTCGCCCCGGTCCCGGCAGGCTGCTCGACCGTGTACACCGGCTGGTCCTTGAACCCGAAGGTGCCGAGCTGAATGCCGAAGGCCTTGCTGCCTCCAAATGGGAAGGCGAGGCCACCCCAGCTGTACCTGGTGTCGGCGACGTAATCCACCGTTCCGACAACCACGCTCGGATGGGTGCCCAGGGCGGCACCGGCCGGATTGTAGTACAGCGCCGATGCATCGGTGGCCACGGCGGCATACGACCCGCCGAGAGCGGTGCCCCGGGCGCCGGCACCGAGCAGCAGGAACTCGGCGGAGGTCGTCCCGAAGGCGGTGTTGTCAGTGTTTCCGGGCTTGGTCGCCTGTCCCGCGGCGGCCGACGGCAGACCGACCATCAGCGTCGCGAGGAGCAGGACGTAGCCGGATCGCGGAGTCCGCTTCATAGCTGTGTATCTCCAGGGGATTCGGGTGGCCGGGGGCCGAAGCCCCCAGCCTCAGGCTCGCTATTTCGCGAAGTTGACGATGGTCATCCGTCCCACCCGCCGAGCGTCCAGCGCCTCGATATGATAGAAGTAGACGCCGCTGGCAACGAACTGCCCGTTACGGTTACGCACGTCCCACACGGCCTCGCTCGAGGTGGTGCTGTTGTGCTCGAGGATGCGGACCAGCACGCCGCTCACCGTGTAGATCCGGATGATCGCCCGGTCCGGCAGATTGACGAACTTGATGATCTTCCCGTCTGACGAGGCCTCGAACGAGTTGGTCACGTAATACGGATCCGGCACCGTGTGCACTGACTTCAGGTCCCCGTTGGTCGCGGCCGCCAAGGTGTTCACGGCCGTGTAGTCAATTTGCATCTTGGCCCCGATGGCCGTGAGCGGCCGGGTGGTCGCCCGGAAGCGGTGCGCGCCGGTCGTGGGGTTGTAGAAGATCGTCCCGGTGTAGCTGCGGAGATTCCAGACCGTGCCCGCTGCCGGCAGGGTAGTGCCGCTCATCTCGAACATGAACAGGTGCCCGGCCACGTACATCGCGAAGCCCTGACCCGCCCGGACCGGGGCGGTAAGCAGGTTGCTTACGGTACCACTATGAATGGCAATGGGCCCCAGGATGACCGAATCGGTCACCTGGAAGGGCGCCGCTGCGGTGCAGGCCAGCGTCGACCAACCCGGAGTAAGGGCGCGGGTCTTGAACGGCTCCACGCAGCCGAAATCGGCCACCGTCAGCACCCCGGGCCGGGTATCGAACGACCCGGGGAAGTTACTGGCGGCCTGGGTCAGGACGCCGAACCCACCGCCAAAGCCGGCCGCGGTCGAATCGAGCGGCACCGGGACATCGTGGGTGACATCGACCAGCGACTGGATCTTGCCATTGGCGCCCCACGTCAGGGCAAAATCCGCCGCCCGGACTGCTCCACCCAGGCCGGCCTCGATGGTCCGCCAGTCGGCATCCACATTCATGTAGGAGTGGGGCGTGTAGATGGTCGTGACGCCGGCAAGCTGGCCGGCATTGTTGAAGTTGGTGGACGAGGCGCCGGTGTTGTCCGCAGCTGGATTGGCCTTGGTCTCGTTGGTCCCCTCGAACCAGCGCGGCCCGTTGCGGAGGCAATTGTAGCCGGCGGGTATTGCCATCGCCCCGTCGACGCACCCGCGGCCCCAGGCGATCGCCGGCTGATATGACGGGATCGCCGTGCTGATCTCGCCCACTGTTCTGGTATCTGGAGGCACTCCATACCGGGCGAGCAGTTCCGGGGCCGGTTGGGCAAAGACGAGGGGAGGCGTCTTGGCCGTTACGACACCGAGGGCCACCGCATCGTTTTCGCCGTCCAGACTCTGTTGGATCGAGAAGGTGACATTCGAGGTGTCGCCGGTGGCGGCGGTGAAGTGGAACGTATACGTGGCCTCGGTCCCGTTCCGCGCGTCCCCCAGCGTGAGGCCGCGCAGTTCCGCCGTCACAGTGCCCGGACTGTTGAACAGCTGCGCCGGGAAGCTCCCGATGAACGCCATCCCCGCCCCGTTGGCCGGGGGAAACGCCCCGGAGAACCGACCCGAGCCATCTATCGTCGGCACCGTGCCGACGGTGACGGGCCCGTGGGTCCCCACGAACTTCAGATCACTCAGGGCGCCGCTTGACTCGAGGTTGCTGGGCAGCGCTGTCGGGATGATGCTCTTGGCACCGCTCAGGTTCGACTCGAGGCTCGAGGGACCCGAGCGGATCGAGTTGAGATCGAACGCCGTCACCATGTAGTAGTACCGGGTGTGGTTACGGACACCACACGCTTCACAGCTTCCGGCCTTGTCCACGAAGATGAACGGAATCCCGGTTCCGCTTAGAGCGGGCTTCTTGCTGTCGCCTCCGGTGATCGCGCTATCCGCCTTGGTGACCACCGCCCGGATATTGCCCGTGGCCGCGCTCACGGCAAACGTCTGGTTCTGAATGACCGGCCCGTCCAGGGTGTACTCTATCGGATCGATCAGTGGGACGCCAAACTGGGTCCCGGCAGAGGTGCAGCTGCCGAAAACATTGTCGAATGGCGAACAGGTGGTGAAGCCCTGGGCATCAATCTGGTTGATCTGCCCGGTGCTGTCGGTCCAGGTGTCGCCCAGGACGTCGAACTGGGCCAGGAGCCGGAGGCTGGCAGCGTCCCCGCGGGTGCCGCGGTAGACGCGGTACCCGGCGATGTCGTATTGCCGGTAGTTGGGATCGTAGTTGGCCGCGGATTTGGCAGCCGCGAAATAGGGATCCCCGCCGGTCTCGCTGGTGGACGGGCGCCACACTATGGTCACCTGGTTGTCAGCCGGAATCAGGAAGTAGTCCGGGGCGACCGGCGGCGCGGGTGAAACGAACTTGCCGTCGAAGATCGCCTGCGCGGTCAGCGCCTTCCCGAGCAGCGACCCCGGGATGGTCTTGAACTCCTCCTGATCGACAACGCCGTTGGGCAGGACAATCTGCCCGCCCCGCTGGAAGGTCGTGTCCTTCCAGCCCCGGAACCCGGTGATGGAGTCCAGGGTGTTGGCCCCGAGGGGCAGCACCGCCGGGTCGCTGAGCCGGGTCAGCTCGTTGGTCGGCGCCTGCGGGGTCACCTGGCCGCAGACGTCCGGGCCGGTGCAGGCCCCGGTCGCGACCGGGGCCGCATAGATGTATGCCACGGCAATGGAGCTGTATTCGCCGGGGCCAAGGGTGAGCGGACCGGAGGACTGGAAGAAGCGCATGTCCGACGGCGCGCCCTGGTTCAGGTAGCAGATCTTGGTGACCTTGACGTCGCCGACGTTGCACTGGTCGTCGCCCTGACTCGGGTCGGGGGTACCGGAGAGGTACCGGTATAGCGCCTGGGTATTGCGCGGATCGCTGAACTCACCGCCATTGGTGGTGGCGCCGAACAGGGTCAGGCCCACCTGCTGCCCGTTCACTTCGGGGCTCTTCAGGTACTTGACCCCGATGAAGCCGGCCCCATTGAAGAAGGGCGGGCTGTAGATCGTGGCGTCAGTGAAACTCCACGCCGGGTCGGCAGTGAAGGTCGAGTGGTAGGTATAGCCCAGCGCGAACGGGACGTTGACGCCGTCGTAGTTGCTGCCGCTGCCGTTGAAGGTCACGTCCATGTCCGCGCCGAAGGCGAGGTACATGTTC
>CALMOP010000196.1 GCA_937871775.1 uncultured Gemmatimonadota bacterium
CGCACGCCCTGCACGCCCTCCTGGATCATCAGGCGGGCGAAGTCGTAGGTCACGGTGTGGGCCGCGATGGCCCCGTCCATGCCCTTGACGATCAGGTCGGCGGCCTCGTTCCAGCCGAGGTGCCGCAGCATCATCTCGCCCGAGAGGATCACCGAGCCGGGGTTGACCTTGTCCTGGTTGGCGTACTTGGGCGCGGTGCCGTGGGTGGCCTCGAAGATGGCGTGGCCGGTCAGGTAGTTGATATTGGCGCCCGGGGCGATGCCGATGCCGCCCACCTGGGCCGCCAGCGCATCGGAGATGTAGTCTCCGTTCAGATTCATGGTGGCAATCACGTCGTATTCGGTCGGCCGGGTCAGGATCTGCTGCAGAAAGGCGTCCGCGATGACGTCCTTGATGATCACCCCCCCGGGCAGCCGGCACCACGGCCCGCCGTCCACCTCGACGGCGCCGTACTCCTGCCGGGCCAGCTCGTAGCCCCAGTCCCGGAACGCGCCTTCGGTGAACTTCATGATGTTGCCCTTGTGGACCAGGGTGACGCTCTTCTTGCCCTGCTTCACCGCGTAGTCGATGGCCGATCGGATCAGCCGCTTGCTGCCCTCCTCGGAGATCGGCTTGATGCCGATGCCGCTGGTCGCCGGGAACCGGATGGTGCTGGCTCCCATCTGCTCCATCAGGAATTTCACCAGCTTCTGGGACGCGTCGGTCTTGGCCTTGTACTCGATGCCGGCGTAGATGTCCTCGGTGTTCTCCCGGAAGATGATCATGTCGACCAGTTCCGGGTGCCGCACCGGACTCGGCACTCCGGTGAACCACCGCACCGGGCGGACACAGGCGTACAGGTCCAGCTTCTGGCGCAGGGCCACGTTCAGCGACCGGAACCCGCCGCCAACCGGTGTGGTCAGCGGACCCTTGATGCCCACCAGGTGGTAGTCGATGGCCCGCAGGGTGTCTTCCGGCAGCCAGCTGTCCAGCTTGTCGCGGGCCTTCTCGCCGGCGTAGACCTCGAACCAGGTCACCTTCCGCTTGCCGCCGTAGGCTTTCTGGACCGCCCCGTCGAACACCACCCGCGACGCGGCCCAGATATCGGGGCCGGTACCGTCGCCCTCGATGAACGGCAGGATGGGATCGTCGGGGACCGCCAGGGCACCGCCCTGCATGGTGATCGAGTGGCCGGTGGACGGGGGGGACAGAGCATCGTACTTCGGTGCGGTCGCCATGAGCGGATTCGCCTTTGTGCGAGATCGGGGTGAGATTCTTCGCGGCCACGTCGTATACTGCGGACTCCCCGGGCCGCCGGCCTGCAGCCAATATAAGAGCGTGACGACCCCAAACCCCGACCCCGCCGCTCCCCTACGCGAGTCCCTCTCCCGGCAGGCCCAGGCCCAGGAGACGGCTCGGGCAGTGCTGGCGGTGTTCGACGCCCACCAGGCCCAGTTCCGGCTGGTCACCCGCCGCGCCGAGGCCCGCTTCCTGGCGCGCGACTGGACCGGTGGCCAGCAGGACGCCGTGGAACGGCTGACGCTGTATCGCCAGTTCGTCAGCTGGTGCGTGCGGGACCTGCGCCGCAGCCACGGGGACGCCGTCACCGCCGTGGACTTCTGGCTGCGGGTCCGGGACGCGTACGCCCGGGACGCCCGGGACCGGCTGGACGCCGAGCTGGCGTTCACCTTCTTCAATTCCGTGATCCGGCAGCTGCTCCGCGCCGGCGGCCCTCAGCTGGCGGCCTACTTCAACGACCAGGCCTTCCAGCTGCTGCCGCCCCACGCCGGCCGCCAGGTGCTGCGCCGCTATCCCGGCGGCCCCGGCCTGGTCGCAATCCTGTCCGAGGTGCTCGGTGACCTGCCGTTCGGCCAGGCCCATCGTGCCCGCGAGGAAGACGCCCTGCTGCTGGCCCGGAAGCTGGCGGAGGAGCTGGCCCGGGGGCCCGGCGGACCCCTGCTCGAGGCCATCGAGGTGGTGCCCACTCCCTTCTATCGCAACAAGGGCGCCTACGTCGTCGGCCGGCTGATCACGACCGCCGGTGCGGTGCCGCTGGTGCTGCCGCTGGTCCACGACGATGGCGGCATCCGGGTCGATGCCGCGCTCACCACCTCCGATGACGTCAGCGTGGTGTTCTCCTTCACCCGCTCTTATTTCCACGTCGAGGTGGAGTGCCCCCGGGCCATGGTCGAGTTGCTTCGCGCCCTGATGCCACGCAAACCCCTCGACGAGCTGTACACTTCGCTGGGCTACCACAAGCATGGCAAGACCGAACTGGTCCGGGCCCTGCTCCGGCACATGGAGACCCATGATGCCCGGTTCGAACCGGCGGAGGGGGACAAGGGCCTGGTGATGGCGGTGTTCGCCCTGCCCTCGCTGAACGTGGTCTTCAAGGTCATCAAGGACCGGTTCGGCGCGCCCAAGCAGACCACCAGGGCCCAGGTGATGGAGAAGTACCACCTGGTGTTCGTGCGGGACCGGGTCGGCCGGCTGGCCGACGCCCATGAGTTCGAGGGATTGGCCTTCGCGCGGGACCGGTTCGCGCCGGAAGTGCTGGAAGAGCTGCAGCGCGAGTGCGCCGGCAGCGTGCAGGTCGAGGGAGACCAGGTGGTGCTCCGGCACCTGTACACCGAGCGCCGGGTGGTCCCGCTCAATCTGTACCTGCGCCAGGCGGACGAGCTCCGGGCCACCGAAGCGGTGCTGGATTACGGCCAGGCCATCAAGGACCTGGCGGCGGCCAACATCTTCACCGGGGACATGCTGCTGAAGAACTTCGGGGTGACCCGCCACGGGCGGGTGATCTTCTACGACTACGACGAGCTGTGCCTGCTCACCGAGTGCCACTTCCGGGAGATTCCCCGGGCCCTCCACGACGAGGACGAGTACAGCGCCGAACCGTGGTTCTCGGTCGGCGAACACGACATCTTCCCCGAGGAGTTCCGCGCCTTTCTCACCTTGCCCGGCGCCCCCGGGGCGGCGTTCCTGGCGGCCCACGCGGATCTGCTCACGGTGGCCTACTGGCGCCGGATGCAGCAGCTGGCGGAGCTGGGCGAAGTGATCGACATCTTCCCCTACAAGGCGAGCCGAAAGTTGCGGTAAAGCGAGGTGGAGAGGGAACCGGGAAAGGGGAACTTCTCGTCATCCCGAGCGCAGCGAGGGATCCCTCAAGGTGCGCGCCTCAAGGGATCCCTCGGTCGCTCCGCTCCCTCGGGATGACAGCCTCTTCCCATTCCCTGTTCCCCGTTCCCCGTTCCCCGTTCCCTGTCCCCTACCGCATCACCTCCCGCAGGTACAGCAACGCCAGGGTCAGGTAGCAGACCAGACTCACCCCGATCAGCACGGCGCCGGCCGCACCGGGCCTGGCCCAGCCCGGGACCCAGCCCGGCAGCCGCCGGTAGTTGAGCAGGTACAGCGCCGCCGGGAACAGCACCGTGCCCCCGAACCCGATCACCGCCGACAGCAGGATCAGCGGCCCCGGAGCCTCCAGCAGCATGGTCAGGCAGGTGACCACCGTCAGCAATGCCACGAAGCGCCAGTACCAGGTCCGGGTCGAGTGGCGGCGGGCGGCAGGGAACAGGGTCTGCACGATGTCCGCCTGCATCCGGCTCACGCCGTCCACCGTGGCCAGCCAGGTGTCCGTCAGGAAGGCCGCCGCAACGATCAGAAACAGGATCCGGCCCAGCGGCCCCCAACTTACCTCGAAGAAGCGGCTCTGCACCACCGCCAGCTCGTAGTCCTGCGGCAGCAGCCCCTTCGGGAACAGCAGCGCCCAGGCCAGCAGGCAGGTCATGCAGGTGGTGAACAGGTTGCCCAGGATGCCGACCAG
>CALMOP010000197.1 GCA_937871775.1 uncultured Gemmatimonadota bacterium
GGAAGACTACGGGGCCGCATCCTGTGCCTTCCCGACTTTTTCCCGTGGTTTTCCCGTTGGCTCACCGTTGTCTTCCCCCTGTCTTCCCGTTGTCCTCCCCGCTGTTCAGGCTTTCCCGCTCAGCACCGACTCCAGGATCAACCACCGGTTCATGCCGGCGAACTTCTGGTGCATCCTGGTCATCGGAGGGCCGCCGGCGGCCTCTTCTTCCTCGTTCTGCAGGTCGGCGAGAGCGTCCAGGCCCTGCTTGGCGAACTTGCGAAGCCCCTTGTCGAGCGCGAGGCCAGCTGTCCGGAAGTTGAAGAGAGTGGAGAACTGCAGCGTGTAACCCAGGCTCCCCAGCTGCTGGTTGGTGATGAGGGTGCCCGCGTTCTTGGCCTTCCCCCAATAGAGCGACGGCGAAAGGTTGAATCCCAGCATCTGGTTGGGGTAGTACTTGCGGACCCCCTCCGCGAACGCCTGGGGCTGGTCGATGTCGACGTTATTGAATTCGGCCCAGATCACATCGCAGCCCAGCTCGGCGGCGGCCCAGCCGTCCTCCACCGCCATCTGCACCCCGCCCGAGGAGTGGCCCGGCAGGGCCCCATCGATGGAGTCGGTCCGGGCGATGATGACCAGGTCGCTGCCGCCCGCCTCGGCCGCGGCCCGGATGGCCTTGAGCTTGGCCAGCCACTCCTTGCGGGTGACCAGCACCTTGTCCCGCTTGGCCTTGCCCACGTTCACGATATGCCCGCAGGTGCGGTCCGCGGGGTCCTGATTCTCGAGGTGTACTCCCGCTGCCCGGGCCCGGACCAGCTCGGTCGCCAGCGAGAAGGTCTGGGTGGGTCCGCCGAAGCCCGCTTCCATGTCGACGAACACGGGCGGCACCGAGAGCAGTTCCTTCCCCTCGGTGTCGTAATAGTGGGTGTGGCGGGCGCCCTCGATCCCCTTCCACAGTTCCTGGACCAGTTCCACCATCTGGTGGGAGTGGTAGACCCCGATGTCCGGGAACATGTTCTTGACCGCCGCCAGCTGCCAGCCGCTGCCGTACAGCGCCTTGAAGCCGAGCCGGGTCATGATGGCCGCGGTATAGGCGTCGTAGGCGCCGACGGTATGCAGGAAGCTACCCTTGTCGTTGGCCTCGGTCAGCAGCCGGCGCAGCTTGGTCCCCGGGTGTTCCTGTTCCGGCGGGGCCAGCAGGCGGGCGATGTCTTCCCGCGGGTAGGTCGCGTCCTGGACGGCAGGTCTGGTGGCAGCGGCCATGGGCTCTCCTTGGAAGGTGCTTCGGTCCATCGCGGACGGAAGCCCGCCCGCAAAGATGCCAGTATACAGCATGGGAACGAGGCTGGCCCAGGTCGGGGTCCGTCAGACGGGCCGTCTCGGGTCTGTATAATTATCAGTTGTGAAATGTTTCACAAGTGGGGGCGATGGGTAGGAGGCAGAGGGCCACAAGGCGAGGAGACGAGAAGGCGAGGAGGCGAGGAGAGCGATCCGTCTGGTCGCCCTCTGGCGTATTGCCCTTCCTCGCTGCCTTCCGGCCTTGCTAGCCTGCTGGCCTACCTCGCCTCTCTAGCCTCTCTAGCCTCCTCGCCCCCTTCCGGCCCGGCCCTTGCCCACCGCGCAGGCTGGCCCCGCCCCATCGGCTCGGCTAGGTTCGAGGTCTTGGGACCGCATGTTGTTGTGGTTGAATCACTTCACGGTATTGAGGGGATCCATGAGTAACGGGTTGGACCAGCTGCAGGAGCGGATCGATCGCGGCACCGCCACAGCCGGTGTGGTGGGGCTGGGATACGTCGGGCTTCCCCTCGCCGTTGAAATCGCGCGGAGCCGCTTCCGGGTCATCGGTTTCGAGGTCAGCGCGACCGTGGCCGCGGGGATCAGCGCCGGACGGAGCCACGTGGAAGACGTGCCCACCGCGGTGCTGGCCGAGTTGGTGTCCCAGGGTCTGATCCAGGCGACCACGGACGCGGCCCGCCTCAAGGATTGTGATGTCATCTCCATCTGCGTGCCGACCCCGCTCAACAAGACCAAGGACCCCGATCTCTCCTACGTCGTGGCAGCCGCCGAATCCTGCAAAGGGGCGCTGCGGCGGGGACAGTTGATCATTCTGGAGAGCACCACCTATCCGGGGACCACCCGGGAGGTGCTGCTGCCAATCCTGGAATCCACCGGGCTGAAGATCGGCACCGACTTCGCGCTCTGCTTCAGCCCCGAGCGGGTCGATCCTGGCAATCCGGTCTGGCGGACCCGCAACACGCCCAAGGTGATTGGCGGAGTCACGCCCCGCTGCACCGCAGTCGCCATGGCGTTCTACGGCAAGGTCTTCGACACCATGGTCCCGGTACACAGTCCCGAAGCCGCCGAACTGGTGAAGGTGTACGAGAATACCTTCCGCCTGATCAACATCGCCCTGGTGAATGAACTGGCGCAGGCCTGCGACAAGCTGGAGCTCGACGTGTGGGACGTGATCGATGCGGCGGCGACCAAGCCGTTCGGCTTCATGAAATTCACACCCGGTCCGGGGCTCGGCGGGCACTGCATCCCGCTGGACCCGCACTATCTCTCCTGGAAGATGCGGACCCTGCAGTTCCGCACCCGGATGATCGAGTTGGCCAGCGAGATCAACGCCGAGATGCCCGCCTACGTGGTGCAGAAGGCCTCCGATGCGCTCAACGACCGGAAGAAGCCGCTCAAGGGGAGCCGGGTCCTGGTGCTGGGCGTGGCCTACAAGAAGAACATTGGTGACCTCAGGGAGAGTCCGGCACTCGACATCATCCGGCTGCTGCAGCTGAAGGGGGCCGAGGTGCGGTATCATGATCCCCACGTTGCCATGATCGTGGACGACGGGCACACCTCGATCCAGGGGCTGCCCCTCCATAGCGATCCGCTGACGGACCAGCTGCTCCGGAGCCAGGACCTGGTCGTGATCGTGACCGATCATGCCGAGGTCGATTATGTCCGAGTGCTCCGGGAGGCGCCGCTGGTGCTGGATACCCGAGGTGTCCTCCGCGGGCCTGGGGGAGGAAAACTGGTGACGCTTTCGGGGGTGGCGAAGGGCTGAGGAGACGGAAGACGGGAGGCGGGAAGGGCATGACGCTCCTGTCATCCCGAGCGAAGCGAGGAGCCGGTCCTGAGCGCAGCGAAGGAATCCCTCAAGGTGCGCACCTGCAGGGATTTCCCTCGCTTCTCTCGGGACAGGCTCTCGGTCGCTTCGCTCCCTCGGAATGACAGGCTCTTCCCCTCCCATCTCCCGTCCCCCCAACCCTCTCAGTCGTCCCGCTCCTCCAGCTGCCGGAAGCGAATCAGGAGGGCCGGGATCTCCCCCGCGACCAGCTTGAGCCTGAGGGAATGGGAACCCGGACTCAGCTTGAGCTCGATACGGTCCCGGTCTCCCACCGTGCCACTGGGCCACCGGACCCCCGAATCCGGTGAAGCATGAAGGCTGTGCCAGCCCTCCGCGCCGCCGTCGATACTGACGGCGAGGACGTAGGGGATGCTGTCGGTCGGGTCCGGGGGTAGCACCCCCCTCACTTCTACCCGGACCTCCGGCCCCGCCACCGCGATCCTGATGGTGGCGTTCGCCGGGACCTGCCACCATCGCTGAGTATTGCCGTCGCGATCGAGCCGGACCAGCTCGGCGCCCGGCAGGGGGACTGTCTCCCAGTCCAGGCTCGCCGGCCCAAGCCGGGTGCTCGCGGTCCAGCCCAGCAGGGCGAGCAGGAACGCCGCCGCGCCGGCCGCCAGCCAACGAGTCCGCTTCCAGTACACCTGCTGGCGCCAGCGCCCGCGCCAGATGGCGGGCCAGACCTCGCGTCGTGCCACGTCGAGGTCGTAGGGGAAATCGATCTCGGTCCAGGCATGTCCGGCCACGTTGATGCCATAGATCGGCAGCTCGGCGCAGACGGACCGGGTGGCCTCGATCACCCAGGCATTGGTCTGCCCGTCCTGGATCAGGTGTTCCGCGGTCCGCAGCAGGGCGGTGGCGCCATCTCCCTCGAACTTGAGCAGGCCGAGACTCTCGCCCCGGGCCGATCCCGGCGGCAGGTCCTTGCCCAGGTCCGCCACCCGCCGCTGGCGGAGGGCGACCTTGGTCTGCTCCCGGCCCCGGGAGGAAGTGGAATCGTAGGCCAGCACGTTACCGGGTTCCTCGAGCACCAGGTCGAGGATCGCCGGGTCGAAGAACAGATCGCAGTTGAGCAGCACGAACGGGCCCTTGATCCAGTCCCGGGCCAGCCACAGCGAATACAGGCTGTTGGTCTCGGCGTAGCGGTCGTTCCGCAGCGTCTCGGCCCGGTCCCCGATGACCGCCTGGACCTCGTCTGCCTGATGGCCGACGATTACCAGCACCGGTCCCACGCCGTGGTCGGCCAGGGCCTCGAGCTGATGCAGGATCAGCGGCCGGCCTCCGATGTCGATCAGGGGCTTGGCCTTCCCACCGGTCACCGACTTGAGGCGGCTGCCGAATCCGGCGGCCAGAATCACGGCTTGCATGGGGCATCCTCTGGAACAGGAAGGGGCTCCGGGCCACGGGCTGCCCAATCAGCGGGGGCTCCCTCGAATACCAGGCGGCCCTGATCGAGCACCACCACCCAGTCCAGCCGAGTGGCGAGCGAGGGATCGTGGGTGACCCACAGGGTGGTCCGTCCGCGGGTCAGGTCCAGCAGCAGATCGGTGAGTTCGCCGGCTGACGCCGGGTCGAGGCCGTTGGTCGGCTCGTCGAGCAGCCAGAGCCGCCCGTCACGAAGGATTGCTCGTGCGATGGCGAGGCGTTGCCGCTCGCCGCCGGAGAAGAGATCCCCGCCGCGTCGCACCGCGGTGTCATACCCGTCGGGCAACTGGGCGATGAGGCCATCGGCATGCGCGGCCGCAGCGGCCCGTGCTACCGCGTCCGCAGTGGCGCCCGGCGTGCCGAAGGCGATGTTCTCGCCCACGGTGAGTCCCGCCAGGACGCTGCCCTGGAAGACCACGCTCATCCGGCTCCGCAGCGAGTCGAGGGTGCAGTTGCGCAGGTCATGGCCGTCCAGTCGCAACTTCCCGGATTCCGGATCGGCGAGCCGCAGCACCAGCCGGAGCAGGGTGGACTTGCCGGCACCGTTGCCCCCCAGCACCGCGACCCGACGCCCGGCGGGGATCCGGAGCGAGAAGTCCTGCATGGTCCACTTGCGGGTGCCGCGGCCCCGTTTGGGCGCCTTGACCGAGACGTTCTTGAAGTCCAGCCGCCCTTCCACCGACTCGAGGACCACGGTGCCCTCGGGCAGACCCGGTTCCAGCGCTGCGATCTTGGCCAGTCGGTCGGCGCAGGCGGCGGTGCGGCCCAGCCGGGTCACCTGGTTGGCGAAGGACAGGAAGGGGTGGCGCATGCCGTTGGCATAGGACACGAACAGCACCAGGTCGCCGGCGGTGAGCCGGCCCGTCAGAATGGCCTCGATGCCCAGTCCCACCGCCAGGGCCACGGTAATCGCGAGGATGATGCCGACCCGCAGGGTGAGCCCGGCAGCGAGGCGCCGGACCTTTTGTTCCTGGCCAAGGCTGCGGCTGTTGCGGCGACCGAAGCGGGCCAGGACGGCGCTGCCCGCGAG
>CALMOP010000198.1 GCA_937871775.1 uncultured Gemmatimonadota bacterium
CCCGAGTCATACAGGGGCAGGATGTGCGGATGGGCGAGCCGGGCGGCGAGCTTGATCTCGCGGAGAAACCGCTCAGCCCCGATCTCCGACGCGATGTCGGGTCGCAGGACCTTGAGCGCCACGTCCCGGTCATGGCGCAGGTCGCGCGCCAGATACACGACCGCCATGCCGCCCTGCCCCAGCTCCCGCTCGATCCGGTAGCGGTCGGCCAGCGCGGTGCGGAGCTGATCGAGGATCGCGGGCACCTACCCGAGCCTCTGCACGATCGCTTCGAACCGGGGATCCCCGTGCAGTGACATGAGATCGGCGTCGTTCTGGATCCATCCCCGCAAGCCGAATCCGAAGTTCACGGCCTTCTCCAGGCAGTCGAGGGCCTCGGCGCGCTCCCCCTGCACGGCAAAGAAGCACGCGGTGTTGTAGAGCATGCCGGAGTCTTCCGGATCGACCGCCAGCGCGCGCCGGGCCCATTCGAGGCCTTGTTCCTTCTGGCCCTGGCGGGCCGAGGCGATCGCACCGAGGTTGAGGGCCCGCGCGTCGTCGGGGTTGAGTTCCAGATGGCGTTCGGTCAGTTGGAGGGCCCGGCCGTAGGTGGCCTTGGATTCCACGGTCTGGCCCATCCCCTCATAGGCCATGGCGAGGAAATTCGGGGCGAGATAGTCATCCGGCCGGAGCCGGCAGGCTTCTTCGAACGACGTCACCGCCTCGGCGAGCCTCCCCTGCTGGAGCAGCACCCGGGCGTAGAAGTAGCGTGCCTCGAACAGCTTGGGGCTGAGCCGGATGGCAGTTTCGAACTCGGCGTTGGCCTCGCTGTACCGCTTGGCGAATCCGAGCGCCAGGCCGCGCGAGGTGTGGACCTCCGCCAGCTCGGGATCGAGCTCGATCGCCTTCCGGCTGGCCGAGTCTGCCCGCTCCAGGTGCGCTGCGCTGGCGTCCCAGTAGGTGTAAATGAATGCGCAACAGTCGGCGATACCGGCATGGGCCAGCGCGTAGTTGGGGTCGATCTCGATGGCCCGTTCGAACATGCGGCGGGCATGCTCCACGCCCTTGCGCCGCCACTGGTGGAAGAACTGCCGTCCCCGGAGGTAGTAATCGTAGGCCTCCACGTCCGCGGTCGGTGGCTTCTCGATGGCGCGCTTGGCTTTCTCGCTCAGCACAACCCGCAGGGCCTTGGCGATGTTCTGCGCGATTTCGTCCTGGATCGCGAAGATATCCTCCATGTCACGGTCGTAGCGCTCCGACCAGACGTGGTAGCCGTCGGCTACGTGGATCAGCTGGGCGGTGATCCGGAGCTTGTTCCCCGCCTTGCGGACGCTGCCGCCGAGGACGCTGCCCACGTTCAGTTGCCGGCCGATCTCCTGGATGTCCTGATCCTTTCCCTTGAATCCGAACGCGGAGGTCCGGGACGCGACGTGGAGCTCCTCGATCTTCATCAAAGCGTTGATCAGCTCCTCCGCCATACCCTCGCAGAAATATTCCTGGTCCTTCTGCGGGCTCATGTCGGCGAACGGCAGCACCGCGATGGACTTGCGGTCGGTCGCGGTGGGGGTCGCCAGCGGCGTCGCGTTGGGGGGCGTCATGACCCTGGGCGAGCCCAGCGCCTGCACCACCTGGGAGGCGCTCGCGAACCGGTCACCGGGGTCCCTGGCCAGCGCCTTGGTCACGACCAGCTCCAGCTCGCCGGTCACCTCTTTTCTGGCCGCCCGCACCGACGGCACCGGGTCGGTGAACCGCTTGGTGATCAGGGCCTGCACCGTCGAGCCGGTGAACGGCGCGGAGCCGGTCAGCATCTCGAACAGCACGCAGCCGAGACTGTACACGTCGCTGCGGCCATCGGGCTCGCCCTCGCCCGACGCCTGCTCCGGGCTCATGTAGGCCGGGGTCCCGACCGCCAGGCCGATCTGGGTCAGGCTCTCCCCGCCCGCGGCACTCACCGCCTTGGCGATGCCGAAATCAGTGACGACGGCCTCGCCCTCATGGACCATCACGTTCTCCGGCTTGATGTCCCGGTGCACCACTCCCTGGCGATGAGCGTAGTCGAGCGCGGCGGCGATGTCGCGCCCCAGCGTCACCGCATCCTCCACCGGGAGCTGGCGCTCCCGGTTCAGCCGGTCCCGCAGCGACTCGCCTTCCACGAACGGCATGACGTAGTAGAGCAGGGTGTCGGCCTGGCCCGAATCGTACAGCGGGAGGATGTGGGGATGCTGGAGCCGGGCGGCGATCTGGATTTCCCGCAGAAACCGCTCCGAGCCGAGGGTAGCCGCGAGTTCGGGATGGAGCACCTTGAGCGCCACCCGGCGGTCATGCTTGAGGTCCTGGGCCAGGAACACGGTCGCCATGCCCCCACGCCCGACCTCGCGCTCGATGCGATAACGGTCGGCCAGCGCGGGCTGCAGTCGGGAACGGAGGTCAGCCATCCGCGACGGCCCGCCCGAGGAACGCGGTGATGATGATCGCGGTAGAGCAGGGCAGGGTGTGGCTCCGGCTTTCGGGGTTCAGGGGTACCAAAACTAGGGGTGGAGCGAGGGCGGGGCCAGTGCGGGGCCGCTTGCTTCGTTTGAGGGGTCCCCCGCCCCGCACCACGCATCACGCGTCACGCACTGCTCACCACGCCCACCGCCTGATGCCTGGTCTCAGAACTCGGTCCGCAGCCGGGCGGTCACCAGCCGTCCAATCACCGGGGCGCCCACGAACTCCTGGTGCCGGTGGTCCAGGAGGTTCGTGGCGCTGATTCCGGCGGTGACACCAGGCAGCCAGCGGAGCCGCCAGCTCAGCGCCCCATCCACCACCGTGTAGGACCCCACCGTTCCGCGGTACTCGCCCGACCGGACCGGGAAGGTCGATTGGGCCCGACCGGCGAGCTCCACACCCACCCCGGACCCGGGGTGATGGAACGCCACGGACAGGCTGCCGCTCCGCTTCGGGGCGTTGAATACGATGTCGGAAAGTCCGGCATCGCCCGGGATCAGGTCCTTGCTGGTCCAGGAGAAGGTGCTGCTCACGGTGAACCCCGAGCCCAGCCTGGCTGCGAGGGCGAGGTCGGCTCCCCAGAAGTCGGCGCTGGCCCCCTGGCGGCCGATCAGCAGCACTTCGGTCGAGTCGCTCTCGACCGGTGATACCGTCCCCAGCGGTATCCCCGCCGCGGCCTGGGCGGCGGCGGCCGCTTGCTGCGGCGGCAGGTAGCTGCTCAGGTAGGCCTCGAGCGTGACCGGATCGAGAAAGGCGTTCGGGGTCTGCGCCGCTAGTGCGGTGCGCACCCGGGTGAGCCGGCTGTGGTAGAAGTCGAATGAGGCGTTGAAGCGGTCACCGAACGTGCCACGGTACCCCGCCTCGAAGGTTGAATTGTAGGAACGGGTGGCCGCGGGAACGTCCGTCACGGCGGCCGCGGTCACCGGGTCGAATCCCCGGGTTGCCAGATTGAGGACCCCCAGGTTGGTGCTCACTGCCCCTGCCGTGGGGGCCGGGACCGCGGAAATGTCGACGCCGTAGTGCTGGAGCACCTGCACCAGGCCCTGCCAGGCGAGGGTGGCATCCAGCGGCAGGAACGCGGTGCTGTTGCCCACAAAGGGGGACCGCATGCAGAGTCCGCCGCCGCAGTCCCGACGGAAGCTGAATCGGTGACTGGTTCCGCGGGCGCGGATCTCGTAGGGCAGGCCCACCAGGTCATTGGCGACCCGGAGATCCAGGAACAGGTCGTTGGCGAGCGGGGTGCTGGTGGCCCGGTTGAACGTCAGCCGGAGCGCGTGCCGGGGAACCGGCTGGAAGACCAGGCCCAGCCGGGGCGTGACGGCGACGTCGTTCAACCGGCTGTGATGATCCAGCCGTGCGGCGGCCACCAGGTTCCAGCGGCTGGACAGTGGAGTGCTGCTGTTCAGGTACACCCCTCCCTGGGTGACCTCGTCCGAGCCCTCGTTCCGGCCGTGAATGGTGCCGCCAGTACGGGGGATGATCCGCTGCAGGTCCACGCCGTAGGTCAGGTCGGCCCGCCCGCCCACCACGGTGCCGTACTGGGCCTGGGCGGACCAGGTCCGTGACTGCTCGACGATCGGGGCCCCGGTATAGAGCTGTACCGTGCGGCCGGCATCGTTCTGGTTGTAATAGAGGTTCAGCAGCAGCCGGTCACGGGCCACTCGCAGCTGGCCGTAGGTGTAGC
>CALMOP010000199.1 GCA_937871775.1 uncultured Gemmatimonadota bacterium
GGACCTCTCGCCCGGGGAGTCCATCACCAGCTTCGGGGAAGACGCCGCCGGCGAACTCTATATCGTGACCGGGGCCGGCCGGGTCTACCGCATCGTGCTGCATTGAGACGGCGCGGCCTTCGCCGCGCTCCGTCGCTGCGGTAGTTTCCGGGAGTGGACCCTCCCGATCTCGAGCACCTCGCCGCTCTCGCGGCCGCGCTGCCGGAGCTGATCCGGTTCGGCACCTCGTCCTGGACCTATCCGGGCTGGCAGGGGCACGTGTACCACCAGACCTACCCGAAGGCCGGGGCGGCGGCGGCGATGCTCGCCGAGTACGCCCGGTTTCCGCTGTTCCGGACGGTGGGCATCGATTCCACCTTCTACGCTCCGCCGACCCCCGCCACCCTGGCAGCCTACGGTGCTGCGCTCCCGCCGGCCTTTCCCTGCGTCAGCAAGGTCTGGGACCGGGTCACCATGCACAGCTTCGCCAAGGCGCGCTACCGGGCCGAAGGTGGTGAGCCCAACCCCGACTTCCTCAACCCCGAGGTGTTCCTCCGCGAGGTGCTGGAGCCGTATCGGTCCCACTTCCCCGATCATCTGGGGCCGCTGGTCTTCGAGTTCCAGACCATCGCCCGGAGCGCCCGGCTGACCGGGCAGGATTTCGCCGATCAGCTGGACCGGTTCTTCTCCCGGCTTCCGCGTGACGTGCCCTACGCCGTGGAACTCCGCAACCGGGAGTTCCTGGCCCCGCCCTATTTCGCGGTGCTCCGGGAACACAATGTGGCCCACGTCTTCAGCTCCTGGACCCGGATGCCGCCGATCGGCGAGCAGCTGGAGATCCCGGGGGCGTTCACCGCGCCCTTCGTGGTGGCGCGGGTGCTGCTCCGCCCCGGCCGGACCTACAACGAGGCGGTGGATGCCTTCGCCCCGTATGACCGGATCCGGGACCCCAACCCGGCCCTGCGCCGGGACCTGATCCGGCTGATCCGCCAGGCGGCGGCGCTCCGGATTCCTGCCTATGTGCTGGTGAACAACCGGGCGGAGGGAAGCGCGCCGCTCACGATTGCGGCGATCGCCGCGCAATGGCGCGACGAGTGAGGGCGGGACGCCGCTTGCGGGGACCGTCGTGCAGCGGGCTCTGGGCCAGGGCGTGGGCGGCGGCGGCGAGGCGGATGGCCCGGCTGGCCCCCTCGCTCCCCTTGAACGGGGCTTCGACCCAGCGGCCGAAGGGAGCCCGCTCACTGGTCAGGAAGGGGCGGGCCAGCCGGGTATCGAGGGCGTCCTGACGGTCCGACTCGGGCAGCTTGAGGACGATCGCGTCCTCGAATAGAAACGCGAACATCCGGCCCGAAGTGAAGAACGCTTCTGCGCCGAACATCCGCTTGGTCGAGACCGACGGCATCGCCTGGATGGCCGCTTCCACGACGTCGTAGCTGTCATTCCGGGTACGCGCCACCGCTCGATCCCCTTGGTTGCCCCAATCGGGGGCGCCTAACGTACCACTTGGGAGAGCCCGGCGCCAGCGCCCGGCCTCGGCGCTCCGGTCAGTCCGCCGGTGCGGGCTCCACTCCGAGCACGGCGCAGACCCGGAGCACGGTCTCGCCGATCTTGTTGTTCGGGGTGGAGGCGCCGGCAGTGATCCCGATGCTCCGCACCCCCTCCAGCCAGTTCTCGACCGTTTCCTCCGGTTGCTTGATCCCCGGCTGATGCCGCAGCCTCCCGGTCCCGATGTCCACCGCGTCGGCATCCTCGAGGTGGTAGGTCCGCACCCCGCGATCCCGGGCCAGGGCCGCCAGGTGGGTCGTGTTGGACGAGTTGTAACCCCCGACCACCAGCATCAGGTCGGGCGGCGATTCCAGCAGCTTGAGCACGGCGTCCTGGCGTTCCTGGGTGGCCGAGCAGATGGTGTCGAAGGTACGGAAGTGCCGGTCCAGCTGCTCCACCCCGTAGCGACGCTCCATGCTGGCCCGGATCTCGCTGGCGATCGCCAGCGATTCCCCCGACAACATCGTGGTCTGGTTGGCCAGCCCTACCCGCTCCAGGTCCCGTCCGAAGTCCAATCCCGGCGACATGGCGTGCCGGAACCGCGACTCCAGCTCCTCAGGACTGCGCCTTCCCTCGATGAACTCGCACAGTTCGCGGGCCTCTGCCATGTCGAACACCACCAGGTACCGCCCGCCCGGATGCCGGTTTACCTGGCTGGCGGTGGCCCGGGTCTCCTCGTGGAAGTACTTGCCGTGGATGATGGCGGTGTAGCCGTCGCGGGCGTAGGCCTCGACCCGCTTCCACACGTTCAGGACCGAGCCGCAGGTGGTGTCGACCAGAACCGCCCCGAGGGTACCCAGCCGTTCGAAGTCCTGGACCGTCACGCCGAAGGCGGGTAACAGCACCACGTCCGCCGGCCCGATGAACGAGAAGTCGAAGGCCCCCGATTCGCTCCGGGCCAGGATGGTGATCCCCATCGCGGTGAGCTTCGCATTCACGTGGGGGTTGTGAATGATCTCCCCCACCAGGAATACCCGACGGTCAGGAAACTTGGTCCGGGTCTCGTAGGCGTACTCCACCGCCCGGTCGACCCCGTAGCAGAAGCCGAACTCCCGCGCCAGGCGGAACTCCACCGGGCCGGCCTGCAGCCGGTAGTCGTTGCTCCGGAAGGCATCCACCAGCCGACTCGAGTAATCCGCCGTCAGCTGCCCTTCGATGGCGGCCTTGAGACCGAAGCCCTTCCGGAAGTAGGTCGAGGTCATGAACTCAAGCTACGGTATGTCGGTCGGCTGGGCCATCGAGTCCACTGCCGGACAGGCGCCGGGCCGGATGCCCCGGAGCTGGCCCTGAACGTCGATGGTGTCCCTGCCGTCCAGGGAGCGCATGCGGAACCGGAAACTGCCCTCCAGCGCCCCTTGGGTGGAGCGCAACTCCAGGCCCCCGGAGTCGCTCTGAAACCCCTTGAGGTCGGTCTCGGTGAACCACCGGGCCGCGGCCGAGACCCCGGGCCGCCGCGCGGTGTCCACGCCGGGATCGAAAGCCTGGTAGCTGCCGCCCTGCGGCTCGCCATCGGGATAGATGG
>CALMOP010000200.1 GCA_937871775.1 uncultured Gemmatimonadota bacterium
ATCCCAAGATCGTGCAGGCGGTGCGCGACCAGCTGGACCGGTTCACCCACGTCTGCTTCCCGGTCTCCATGTACGAACCGTACATCGAGCTGGCGGAACGGCTCAACGCGCTGACCCCGGGCACCCACGAGAAGCGCAGCTTCTTCGTGAACAGCGGAGCCGAAGCGGTGGAAAACGCGATCAAGGCCGCGCGCCGCTTCACCGGACGGCAGGCGGTGATCTGCTTTGAGCACGGGTTCCACGGGCGGACTTACATGGGGATGAGCCTGACCTCCAAGGTCAATCCCTACAAGCAGGGCTTCGGCCCCTTCATGCCCGAAGTGTACCGGATTCCGTTCCCGTACTGCTACCGCTGCGAGTCGTCTGCCAAGGCCGGGGGCTGCTGCATGGCCAGCCGGGAGTACCTGGAGCGGCTGTTCGCCGCTCATGTGGACCCCAAGAGCGTCGCGGCCATCATCATGGAACTGGAGGTCGGAGAGGGAGGCTTCATCCCCGCGCCGGCGGATTTCGTGGTGGTGCTGCGGCAGTTCGCGACCGACCACGGCATCGTGCTCATCGCCGACGAGATCCAGACCGGCTTCGGGCGGACCGGCAAGCTGTTCGCCTCCGAGCACTACGGTCTGGTCCCGGACCTCATCACCATGGCCAAGTCGCTGGCGGGCGGGCTGCCGCTGGCGGCGGTGACCGGCCGGGCCGACATCATGGATGCGGCGCAGCCCGGCGGACTGGGTGGCACCTACGGCGGGAATCCGCTGGCGTGCGCCGCCGCGCTGGCGGTGCTGGATGCGATGCAATCGGAACGGCTCGCGGAACGGGGCGCCCGGATCGGCGAGACCATGCGTTCCCGGTTCCTGGGCTGGCAGCGGAAGTTCCCCCAGATTGGCGATGTGCGCGGCCTGGGCGCGATGCTCGGCATGGAGCTGGTCAAGGACCGCCAGACCCGCGAACCGGCCAAGGAGCTGACCGGGCGGGTGCAGGCGGAAGCGCTCCAGCGCGGGGTGATCCTGCTGTCGGCGGGGACGCTGGGCAATGTGATCCGGGTGCTGGTGCCGCTGACCGTCGAGGATGCGGTGCTGGAGGAGGGACTTGGGGTGGTGGAGGAGGCGCTGAAGGCGGCGTGCGGTGCGTGAGGAGACTGGGTAGTTGACGCCGGCGGTGGTGACGCGGTGGGGTCGTCGCGGTGGCGGAGATAGAGGGTCCGCGTTGAGGTGCATGTGGTGCCATGACCCGTGGGCTGCCGTCGAATGGCGGGGGCCTGGAAACACGGAGTCCGACCGAGGGGGATCCTGATGAACGTCACACGCGCTGTCGCTGCTGGAGTGATCGCCACTGCCTCGATGACCGCCCTGCTCCTCATCGAGCCCGCGATCGGGTTGCCCGAGATCGCGATTGGTCAGCTCCTCAGCACGTCACTGTCGGTATCGACGGCCCACCTCGCGATCGGGCCGGGTATGGGCTGGCTGATCCATTTCCTGGTGGGCATCGCGTGGGCACTGGTCTACGCTGGAGTGCTGGTCGGGCGTCTTCGGGGATCGCCGCTGGCGCGTGGCCTGGCGTATGGCTTCCTGGTATTCCTGCTGGGCCAGGCAATCTTTCTGCCGCTGGTGAGCGCCGGCTTCTTCTCCCACGGGGACGCCGCCATGCTGGCCGGCAGTCTCCTCGGACACCTGGTCTTTGGCGCGGTGCTGGGCTGGGTCTATGCAGGATCCAGCGCCTGAAGGTTCTGCCGCCCCAGGGCCCGCCTGATACCGAAGTTGTCGGGACGTGGCTGGCTGCGTGAATCGAATGGCGGTACCGGGTTGGCGCCTCTCTGGTCAGTGACTCAGGGGACTGCCTTCCCGTTGCTGACCGCCCAGACATAGTTCGCGACCTGCAGCGCCTCTCCGTCACTGATCCCGCCCTGACCGGCCACCATCGGAGTATGCGGCGAGCCGGCGCGGACGACTTGGAGGATAAAGGCGAAACTGGTGTCGGAGAGATCCCTGCCGGAGCCGGCCAGCGGCGGTGCGACCGGCCCGCCCTGCAGGCGGCCGCCGTGGCAGGCGTAGCACAGACCCTGGCCATGGAAGATCTTGCGGCCTTCGGTGACGACATCCTGCGCCGACACCGTGTCGGGTTGCGCCACCACCACCGTGACCGGCACGGGCTCCATCTCGTAAGAGGCTGTCTGGTGACAGGCGGATACTGCTGCGATACAGGCCGCGGCGGCGGCCATGCACCAGGTGGCGGCTGTGGTTGCCGACATGAGGGCTCCCTCCGATTTGTCCCCGTGGGATGCGCCCCGCGGGTCACTTGAACTCCGACAGGGTCCAGCCGCGCATCGACGGCGCGGCCAGTCGACCCCCTACGGCTTGGTGAGACTGCGGCTCACGGCGTAGACGTACGTGGCCACCAGGATCGCCTCGGCGTCGGAGATGCCACCGGGACGCGACACCATCATCGTCCCAGGCACACCACCCCTTACCACATGCAGAAACATGTCGAACGACCCGTCGCCGTTGCGCCATTCCGGCCCGAGCAGCGGCGGCGCAATTGGACCGCCCTGGAGCTTCTGGCCGTGGCAGGCGTAGCAGTTTCCCTTCCCGCGAAAGATCTTCCGGCCCTGGTTTGTGATCTCCTCACTCACCATGACGGTATCCGCTGAGGACGAGCCGACGGGCTCCTGTGCTCGCGCCGTCTTGGAAACGGCGAGGAAGGCGACGGTCAGCCCCAGGAGGACGGGAAGGGTTGGCTTGGACCGCATGGACAGCGCCTCGCCGAGGGGGTTGCGCCAGGGTTCACCGGAGCCTGCGCTCCGGCGTCTGGTCGAGTTCGGCAGGACTTGCCCGTCAGTCTGCCGCTGCGTTCGCTTCGCGAGGCCCGGTCCAGAGGGCGGGCCTCTCGCCGCATCCCCCGATCACCAGGATCGCATTGCTTGGGAACCGGGGTGAGCGTGAGGCACAGTGTACGGGCTGGCCGATGCCGGCACAACATCAAGTTGCAGGCGAGCGATGCCGATTTGCGTGAATGCCAAAGGAGCATGCGGCTCACGCCGAATTCATGCTCTTTTAATGAAGACTCTACGGGATTGCATCCATCCCTCTTTCGGAGCGTTCGATGCGCATCTCTCCCTGGTTCGTTCCCCTCCTTTCCCTCGTTGTAGTCCCCCCGCTTTCCGCCACCGGAGGCGTGGCGGATCTGGTCCGCGCCTATGTCGCCAACCACTCCGTGGCCAATCATGCCGTGCCCAGCTTCGCCCGTCAGACAGGACTGGCCTGCAGCTCCTGCCATTACCAGTTCCTCACCCTTACGCCATTTGGACGGAAGTTCAAGCTGAACGGCTACACCTTGAGCAACCAGGTGTTGATCGAGGAGAAGGACTCCACCAACGGCGGCAAGCTCGGCCTGTCACCCGTCTCCATGCTCTCCGCCATGGTAACGGCGGGCATTACCCATACGAAGAATGAGGTTGCCGGCACCCAGAACGACGTGGCAGCCCTTCCCCAGGAGCTGAGCGGCTTCCTGGCAGGCCGCATTTCGCCGAAAGTCGGGCTCTTTTCACAGTTCACTTACGCGGGGGCCGATGGCGCATTCGGCATCGACAACGTGGACATCCGCTTCGCCGACAAGGGGACCATTGGTGGGAGCACCGAGGTCGTCTACGGCCTCACGCTCAACAACAACCCCACCATTCAGGATCTCTGGAACTCCACTCCGGGCTGGGGGTTTCCGTTCATCGGCTCCGATGCGGCGCCTGGTGCCGCCGCCGCCACCAAAATCGAGGATGGCCTCGGACAAAACGTCCTGGGGTTGGGCGGGTACGGGTTGTTCGGCAACCTGGTGTACGCCGAGTTCTCGGTGTACCGCTCGGCCCTGCAGGGCGTGTCGGCTCCCGACGCCACCACCGGGGCGATCCAGGGCGTGGCGCCCTACTGGCGGCTCGCACTGCAGCAGGACATGGATCGCCAGTCGGTCATGATCGGGACCTTCGGCATGCGGACCAGCCTGTTTCCCGACGTCCTGTCCGGTCCCCAGGACACGTATTCCGATATCGGCGTTGACGCCCAATTCGAGTCCAAGGTGGGTACCGGCAACCTGGTTGTGCGGGGCAGCTGGATTCACGAGAAGCAGACCCTGGACGCGACCTTCGCTGCGGGCGGGTCGGCGAACAACGAGAACACCCTCAAGTCCCTGCATGTCAACGCCAGTTACTATCCCAAACAATGGCTGGGGCTGAGCGGCGGCTACTTCGATACTCGAGGGACCTCGGACGCCGGTCTCTACGGCGGCGAGCCGAACACCAACGGATTCATCGGTGAGGTCGACCTCAATCCCTGGGAGAACACCCGCGTCGGTCTGCAGTACACGGGTTATTCCAGCCTCGACGGCTCGAGCGACGCGTCCGGCAACAACACCCTGTTCGCGTTCCTGTGGCTGGTCTTCTGATCCGTCGCTGGCCTGGCTGAATCAGGGCGGGACTCAGGCAACTCGCCTGGGTTCCGCTCCTGCTCTTACCGATCGCCTCGACACCCAGCCCGCTCGGCCCTAGGTTCCAGCTACCCCATGACATCGATCGACCGCGACCGACTGGCTTCCCTTCATAGCGCGGAACAGGCGCGTTTCCGGGCCGAGCACCCCCGCTCCCGGGCCCTGTTCGAGCAGGCCCGCGCCCACCTGCTCGACGGCGTGCCGATGCACTGGATGGCGAAGTGGGCCGGGGGCTTTCCGCTCTTCGTCGCGGAGGGCGAGGGGGCGCACTTCACGGACGTAGACGGCCATCGCTACCTCGATCTCTGTCTCGGGGACACCGGGGCGATGACCGGCCACGCCCCGTCCCACACCGTGGAAGCGGTGCGGCGGCAGGCCGGGCGGGGATTCACCTTCATGCTGCCCTCGGAGGATCACCTGTGGGTGGCGGAAGAGCTGAGCCGTCGCTTCGGGCTCCCCTGCTGGCAGTTCGCGATGACGGCAACCGACGCCAATCGCTTCGCCATCAGGTTGGCACGGATGCTCACCGGTCGTCCCCGGATCCTGGCCGAGGCACTGGTCGACCTCGTCCGCCGCGGGGTCGCCGCCAGCGGCGGTACCCTCCCGGCCGCAGAGGTGACGGTCATCATCCCGGTGGACCATCCCGCACTCGGTGGCACGGGGGACCCG
>CALMOP010000201.1 GCA_937871775.1 uncultured Gemmatimonadota bacterium
TCGGTCCGCGCCCGCCTCATCACGGCCTGCGGCGTCGGCCCCGTGAAGGGCGGCTCCCCCGCCAGCATCTCATACAGCACGCAGCCCAGGGCGTAGACGTCCGAGCGGGAATCGACGTCCCGCTCCCCCGTCGCCTGCTCCGGGCTCATGTAGGCCGGGGTTCCCACCGCGAGGCCGGTCTGGGTGAGTCGCTCCCCCTCCCCCAGGATGGCCCGCGCGATCCCGAAATCGGCGACCAGGGTACTGCCGTCCCGGGTGAGCAGGATGTTCTCCGGCTTGATGTCCCGGTGGACTACTCCCTGCTGGTGGGCGTATTCGAGGGCCAGGGCCGCTTCACGGACGATGCGGACGGCATCCTCGACCGGCAGCTGCTTCTCCCGGTGCAACCGGTCCCGCAGACTCTCCCCATCGACGAACGGCATGGTGAACCAGAACTGGCCGCTGGCTTCACCCGAGTCGAGTACCGTCAGGATGTGGGGATGCTGCAGCCGGGCGGCGAGCTTGATCTCGCGCTGGAACCGCTCGGGGCCCATGGTCGCCGCCAATTCCGGGTGCAGCACCTTCAGGGCAACCGGACGGTCGTGCCGCTCATCCTGGGCGAGGTAGACGGTGGCCATGCCGCCCCGGCCGAGCTGGCGCTCGAGCCGGTAGCGACCGGTCAAACCCGATTGCAGCGCGTCGTTCAGAGCAGCCAGGGGCGCACTCCCGATATATCGGATGACGGTGAAACAGCATCAACGCCCTGGGGAAGCTCTGCCCCAGTCGGGCGGGTCGCCGCCTGCTTCGCCCACCTCACCCGAAGGCCGGCGCAGAATCTACTCACCTGGCCTCCCTGCCACATTGAGTAGATCCTTCTGGCGTTTCCCTCGCTGCACTCGGGACAAGCCGCGCCCCCAGGATGAGGTGAGGACCGGAGGGCGCACTCGATTCCGGGCACCTGGCGCAGGGGTTCCCCGGCAAGGTAGCCCCCGGCCAGCACGCGGCGCGAGGGGCCTTGCGACCGGCGCGCGGGCGCACGCCGCGGTCAGACCCTGGATCAGGGGACCAGGGCCCGGGTCCGGATCTGCTCGGTCAGTCGCGCCGCGAACTCCGCCACCGGAACGATCTCCTGCTTGTTCCCCGCCCCGCGGATGCGCACCGCGACCGTCCCCGCCTCCGCCTCCCGCTGCCCCACCACCGCCATGTAGGGGACCTTTCCGATCTCGCCCTCGCGAATCCGATAGTTGAGGGTCTGGCTTCCCGCGTCCAGCGCCGCCCGGATGCCGGCCTCCCGCAGGGTCCGGTGGACCGCCGCCGCCGCCGCGGCCTGCTGATCGGAGATCGGCAGCACCCGGACCTGCTCCGGCGCCAGCCACAGCGGGAAGGCCCCGGCGAAGTGCTCGATCAGGATGGCGATGAACCGCTCGAAGCTGCCGCACACCGCCCGGTGGATGACCACCGGCCGGTGCTCGCTGTTGTCTTCCCCGACATAGCTGAGGTCGAACCGTTCCGGCGCGTTGTAGTCGAGCTGGATGGTACCGAGCTGCCACTTGCGCCCGATCGAGTCGGCGACGTCGAAGTCGATCTTGGGCCCGTAGAAGGCGCCGTCCCCGGGGTTGAGCTCCCAACTGAGGCCGGTCGCCTCCAGTGCGGCGCGGAGGTCGGCCTCGGCCCGGTCCCACAGAGCATCGTCACCGATCCGGGTCTCGGGCCGAGTGGCGAACTTGGCCGTCGCGGTGAGTCCGAAGGTGTGGTACACCTCGAGAATCATGGTGGCGATCCGCCGCACCTCATCCGCGATCTGCTTCTGCATCAAGAAGATGTGGCAGTCGTCCTGGGCGAATTGCCGCACCCGGGTCAGCCCCGCCAGCGCGCCGGTCACTTCGTTGCGATGCAGCACGTCGAAGGTGGCATAGCGGATCGGCAATTCCCGGTAGGAGTGCTTGCCCGACTGATACAGCAGGTAGTGGCTGGGGCAGTTCATCGGCTTGAGCGAGGAGTCGTGCTCCCCGGTCTCGGCGTCGAGCACCAGGAACATGTTCTCGCGGTACTTGCCCCAGTGCCCCGACGTTTCCCACAGGCCCTTGTTGTACAGCAGCGGGGTCTTGACCTCGAGATAGTCGCTCCGCTGCTGCAGTTCCCGGATATAGTCGTTGACCACCCGGTACAGCGTGGTGCCCCGGTCGGTCCAGAACGCAGCGCCGGGGGCATAGGGATGGAACAGGAACAGCTCGAGTTCCTTCCCCAGCTTGCGATGGTCGCGTTTCTTGGCCTCTTCGAGCCGGTGGGTGTAGGCCTCGAGATCTTCCTTCTTGAACCAGGCGGTGCCGTAGATCCGCTGCAGCATCTGGCGCCGGCTGTCGCCCCGCCAGTAGGCCCCCGCCGCGGAGAGCAGCTTGAAGTGCTTGAGTCGCCCGGTGGCCGGCAGGTGCGGGCCGCGGCACAGGTCCACGAACGGGCCGTCGGTGTAGACCGAGATGGTCTCGTCCGACCCGAGGTCCGCGATCCGCTCCAGCTTGAGGGGGTCGTCCTTGAAGCGGCGGTTGGCCTCCTCGCGGCTCACCTCTTCGCGCACGAACGGGTAGTCCTTGGCGGCCACCTCGGTCATCCGCTGCCCGATGCGTTCGAGATCTTCCGGGGTGAACGGCCGCTCGACGCCGAAGTCGTAGTAGAACCCGTCCTCGATGGACGGGCCGAACCCGATCGCCGCGCCGGGAAACAACTCCCGCACCGCGGTAGCGAGAATGTGCGCCGCCGAGTGGCGCAACAGGTCCAGCGCGTCCGGATCGCGGTCGGTGAGGATCGCGAAGCGGGCATCCTGCTCGATGGGGCGGTCCAGGTCACGGATCTGGCCGTCGACCCGCGCCGCCAGGGCGGCCCGGGCCAGCCCCGCGCCGATCGACTGGGCCACCGCCCGGCTGGTGGTGCCGCGCGACACCTCGCGCACGCTCCCGTCAGGCAGGGTGAGGTGGACCGTGCTCATCGTCCCTCCGGCGGCCGGATCGGGGTGGCGGTCCGGGCATAGCGGAAATAGCCGACGAGGCTGGCCGTCAACAGTGGCGCGAGCAGCGACCAGCGCGGGATCTCGAGTGCGGGCACGGGCCCTGTTTCCGGGTTCATGGTGTTAACTTAACCGCTCGCCAAAGACCCGCGTAAGAGTGATCTGACCCGCATGACCGACCTGCCCGCGCAATACCAGCCCGGCGCCATCGAGGCCGAACTGTACCGGTTCTGGATGGAGCACGACTGCTTTGCTCCGCGCCCAGAACAGCGCTCGGGGAGAGGCGGAGCAGGGGCGGAGCTGCCGCTCCGCCCCGACGCCCTGCCCTACGTCATCATGATGCCGCCGCCGAATGTGACGGCGGTCCTGCATATGGGCCACGGCCTCAACAACACCGTGCAGGACGTGCTGCTTCGGTTCGAGCGGATGCGGGGCAGGCCGGCCCTGTGGCTCCCCGGGACCGACCATGCCGGCATCGCCACCCAGAATGTGGTGGAGAAGCTGGTGGCGAAGGACGGCCGGACCCGGTTCGACCTGGGACGGGCGGCCTTCGTGGAACGAGTCTGGAGTTTCGTCAGGGAGACCGGGAGCACCATCCTGGACCAGCTCAAGGCCATCGGGGCCAGCGCCGACTGGTCCCGGACCTACTTCACTCTGGACGAGGACCTCTCCCGCGCGGTGCGGGAGGTGTTCGTCCGGCTGTACGAGAAAGGCCTGATCTACCGGGGCAAGTACATCATCAACTGGTGCCCCCGCTGTCTCACCGCCCTCTCCAATGAAGAGGCGGAGAAGGTGGAGACCGACGGGCGTCTGTGGTATCTCCGGTACCCCTGTTCCGACGGCAGCGGCCACCTGATGGTCGCCACCACCCGGCCCGAGACCATGCTGGGCGACACCGCGGTCGCGGTCCATCCCGACGACCCCCGGTACACCGGTCGAGTGGGCCAGACGGTTCGGCTGCCGCTGGCCGATCGCGAGATCCCGGTGGTGGGGGATCCCGCCGTGGACCCGGCCTTCGGGACCGGCGCGGTGAAAGTGACACCGGCCCACGACCCGCTCGATTTCGAGATCGGCCAGCGTCACGGTCTGCCCGCCATCGACATCATGACGCCCGACGCCCGGCTCAGTGATGCGGTGCCGGAGCGGTTCCGCGGCCTGGATCGCCTCGAGGCCCGGCGCCGGGTGGTGCAGGAGCTCGAAGCCCTGGGCCTGCTGGAGAAGGTGGAGCCCCATCGCCACGCGGTGGGCCACTGCTATCGCTGCGACACCGTGATCGAGCCCCGGCTGTCGGACCAGTGGTTCGTGCGCATGGCCCCGTTGGCCCGGCCGGCGCTGGAAGCCTACCACAGCGGCCGACTCCGGTTCATCCCGGAGCGGCGGGGCGAGGAGTACGCCAATTGGATGGCGACCATCCGGGACTGGTGCATCTCCCGGCAGCTGTGGTGGGGCCACCGGATCCCGGTGTGGTACTGTGACGCCTGCGGCCGGACCCTGGTCAGCCGGACCGACGTGAGCCGCTGTGCCTGCGGCGGGCCGGTGCGCCAGGACGAGGACGTGCTCGACACCTGGTTCTCCTCGTGGCTGGTTCCGTTTTCCTCGCTGGGCTGGCCCGAGAACACCCCCGACCTCCGCCGGTTCTACCCCGGGTCGGTGCTGGTGACCGCGCCCGAGATCCTGTTCTTCTGGGTGGCGCGGATGGTGATGGCCGGCCTCGAGTTCATGGGCGACATCCCGTTCCACACGGTTTACCTGCACGGCACGGTGCGGGATACCCAGCATCGCAAGATGTCGAAGTCGCTCGGCAACGGCATCGACCCGCTCGAAGTGGTCGAGAAGTTCGGCGCCGACGCGCTCCGCTACACGGTGATCGCGGGCATGGCGGTCGGCACCGACGTGATCCTCGACCCCGACGACCTCGAGACCTCCTTCGCGCCGGGACGGAACTTCGCCAACAAGGTGTGGAACGTGGGGCGGTTCATATTGGGGAACCTGGGTGGGTCGGATGGTACGGGCGGCCCGTTGGGTCGCCCCGACGCCACCGATCATCACCCGGCCGATCGTACGGGCGGCCCGATGGGTCGCCCCGATGCCGTGGATCATCACCCGGCCGATCGTGGTACGGGCGACCCGTTGGGTCGCCCCGATGC
>CALMOP010000202.1 GCA_937871775.1 uncultured Gemmatimonadota bacterium
CGAAGGGACAGAGACCAATGCGAGACTGATCGAGCGTTTTTCAGCGACCTGTTAGACGGCTGGCCCGCGAAACTCGGCCCGAGTCGCTGGTAGCAGCAAGAGTACAAGGGCAGCCCCGACCGAGATCACCCCGAGGCCGAAGAAGGCGGCGCCGAGTGGAGCGAGGGCGTGGCGCACATCCTCGGAGCTTGCATAGTTTGCGATGGTGAGAAGCCCCGCCGTCGTGAACCAGGCGGCATAGGGGACAGCGGCAAACCACGCCCACCGTGTCCGGTGCCAGAGAGCGAAGGCGAGAACCCACCCGGCGAGTGCCAGGATGGCCTCCATCCGGAGGATGGGGGAAGGCATGCGCGACCCCGGCTGCGTCGCGGTGAGGCCGCTCAGGAGTATGGCTACACCGTAGGCCGCGACACAGAGCGACGCCGCGATCACAGTGCGGGGAGGTCTCGCCGGCCCGGGCACGGAATGACTCACATACCACACGAGAGGCACCAATCAAGGCCACCCCCCACGCCCATATTCATGCTATCCATGCTGTTCTCCATCGCTGCGCTGGCTCCTGCGGTTACAAGGATGATGCCTCCGATCAGGAGCAGGGTCCTGGGAGCGCTGCCGCGGCGCACCGCGAGGCTGGCAATATCGGCAACTGCAACGCGAGTGGAGCGCCCTCGAGCCGCACCGACGGGCGTGTCGCCGAGGAGCGAGGAGTGGGCGAGGGTCGTCTGGGCCGGCGTAACTCGAGGGGAATGACCCTGACTCCCACCCACGAGGGTGTCGCCGACCATCGAGGGATGGGCCAGGACTATCCTGGCGCCATCCCTGCGAGTGACTCGGAGGCGGGACGGGTGCTGCGCATCCAGGAGAGCCTGAGGGGACGCCTGCTCTACATGCCAGCTGGTGCAGGCCGCCAGGTGTATGGCGAGGAGCAAGGCAGCGGCCAGAGGGTGGTGAGCGGGACGGCGCATGGGGTTACCTCCTGAGCAGGTTGCCCTGCGGAATCGCAGTGGGAATGGTGGGCTCAGGGGGTCAAGCGGGGATCAAGGGCACAAACCGCTGCGTGAACTGCAGGGCTGGGACTGGATGGGAAGTGGAAGTCACGGTCTTTGGCCTGGTGTCTAAAGTACGCTGACCTGGGGGGTCACCGAAATCCCGCGATCCGGGGGGGACGGGTACTCCACCGGGACAAGCCCCTCCCAACTGGCCGTACCCGTCGCCACGACGACGGCGGCTGCCGACAGAAAGCCTCCCCAGAGAGGAATAGTGTGAAACGTGGCCGTTTGCTGTCCCGACTCCGCTGCGGGTCATCGATGGCGCGGAACTTGAGCATCCGAAGGGTGCGTTGAGGACCCGCTCAGGAGCCGGGCTGCATCGGGATCGGAACCCGGGTACCCTCCCACTCGAGCACCAGGTTCACGGTCTCTCCCGCTCCCGGCTCGGCAATGAAGGTCAGGGTCTCGAGCGGCGGACTGAGTTCCCCGCTCTCCACCAGAACCCTGCCCACTTCCTGCGCCTTGACTGCCTCGGTGTAGCTCGACTCGTGGCCCCACTGGGTGATCGAGCGGTTGATGATCACCTGCCAGCTCTTGGAATCCGGCACCGAGTACAGCGAATAGGAACCGGGCGGTAGCGGGAGGCCCGAAATCACCAGCGGGCCATCGCTGTGGATCATCGTCGGCTCGTTGGCGCCACTGCGCCACAGCTTGCCGTAGGGCACCGACTTGCCACCGAGCATCACCCGCCCGCGGGTGGAAGGCCGGCCGTAGCACAACTTGACGTGGGTCGTCCCCACCGTGAACGTCAGCGAATCCAGCGGGCTCTGCCGGGTGTCGAGGGGCAGATGGTCCGTCATCATGGTCTTGAAGGCAAGCGCGCTGGAGTCGATCGCGGCAGCACCGGGGCTCAGCAGCAGAGTGGTGGCCAGTGTGGTCCAGAACATCCTTTGGATACCTCAGGTAGGGGAAATCAGCCTGGCCCTGGCTGCGAGGGCTGCGGTGAGAGCCTGGTCAGGGGTTTCGGCGAACACATTCAGGTGGCCCATCTTCCGCCCCGGCCGCGGTTCGGCCTTGCCGTACAGGTGCAGGTGGACCCGGGGGTCGCGCAGGGCCTCGTCCCAGCGCGGGGTACCGGTGGCCCACAGGTCGCCCAGCAGGTTGACCATGGTGACCGGGAACAGCAGGGTGGCGTCGCCCAGCGGCAGCTCGGTAACGGCGCGGACCTGCTGCTCGAACTGGTCGGTGGCGCAGGCATCCAGGGTATAGTGGCCGCTGTTATGGGGACGTGGGGCCAGCTCGTTGACCAGCAGGCGGTCCCCCTGCGCCAGGAAGAACTCCACCGCCATCGTTCCGACGAACCCCATGGCTGCCGCCAGCTGACCTGCGGCCTCCCGGGCCCGCCCCGCCACTGCGTCCGGGATCCGGGCCGGCACCACCGAAGAATCCAGGATGCCGTTCACGTGGCGGTTCTCCGCCACCGGGAGGGTCACCAGTGCTCCGGTGCTGCCCCGGGTCAACACCACGGAGATCTCCCGCTCGAGGGTGACCCGTTCCTCCAGAATGCAGGGTTGACCCTCGAAAGCCCGGAAGCCGGCGAGGATCTCCGCGGGGGTCTCGACCGGGGCCTGCCCCTTGCCGTCATAGCCGTGGCGAGCGGTCTTGAGGATGGCGGGTCCGGCGATCTCCGCGGCGGCCGCGGGGATGTCAGTCTCGCTCAGGATGGGGACGAAGGCCGCGGTGTCGAGTCCCTGGGCCCGGATGAAGGTCTTCTCCACGATCCGGTCCTGGGTGATCTCGACCGCTTCCGGCCCGGGCCGGACCGGACAACGGTGCCGCAGGAACGCGAGCGCCTCGGCGGGGACGTTCTCGAACTCGATGGTCACCACCTGGGCCAGGCTGCCCAGCGTGGTGAGGGCCTGCCGGTCGGTGTATGACGCCTGCAGATGACGGGCCGCGATCCGGCCGGCCGGACTCACCGGGTCCGGGTCGAGCACCACCACCTCGTACCCCATGCGCTGGGCGGCCTGGGTAAACATCCGACCGAGCTGTCCCCCGCCCATGAGTCCGAGAGTGGCTCCCGGTGGGATCACCGCGGCTCCGGGAGGGTGAGCCTGAGGACCAGCTCGGTCTCGCGGTGCCGGAACTCCTGAAGCCGGGTGGCGAGGGCCGGGTCGGTGCGGGCCAGGAGCGCCACCGCGAAGAGCCCGGCGTTCTTGGCGCCGGCCTCTCCGATGGCGAAGGTGGCCACCGGGATGCCACCGGGCATCTGCACGATCGAGAGCAGCGAGTCGAGGCCGTTCAGGTGACGGGACGGTACCGGTACGCCGAGCACCGGCAGCGTGGTCTTGGCGGCGAGCATCCCGGGCAGGTGGGCCGCTCCGCCCGCCCCGGCGATGATGCAGCCCAGCCCGCGCCCGATCGCCTCCTCCGCGTAGCGGTACAGCAAATCGGGGGTCCGGTGGGCCGAGACGACGCGTGACTCGTGGGGGACCGCGAACGCGGTCAACTGGGTGGCGGCGTGCTGCATGACATCCCAGTCTGAATCACTGCCCATCACGATCCCGACGATCGGAGCGGCCATGCCTGCCTCTCGGTCACAGGACGAGGAAGGTGGGAATTAAAGGCGCCCGGAGGGCCGCAGGCAAGCCGCCGTCACCCCGGGGAACCGCCGAGGCCGAACTTTGCCGTCAGGCGGACGATGGTGTTGAGGTTGCGGAAGGTAGCCGGAGTCTGGAGCAATTTCTCGAAGCTGACCTTGAAGAAGGGCGAGTCGCTCTGCCGGGTGCGGCTCAGCCAGTAGAGTTCCCGCCGGTGCAGGTGGAAGCGGTCGTTCTGGGTCGCGAGGGCCAGGAGGGCTTGGGCTGCCGCGCGACCCGGCGGTGCCGCCAGCAGCCCGACGTTGATGGTGCGGGCGCCACGAACCTCCGCCTCGGAGAAGGCCTGGTGCGCGGCGATCCGGGCGACCTCCGCCTCGGCCCGGAGGAAGGTCACAACCTCGAAGCCCAGCCGGTCCTCAAGCGCTGCCTCGATGCGGCGGCCCAACGCCGGGGTCTCGCCGCGGGGGGAGCGGAAGACCACGTTGCCGCTGGCGATGAAGGTCTCCACCTCGGTGAACCCCAGCCGCTCGAAGCTGTGGCGCAGCTCGGCCATCGGCACCGTGTGCCCGCCGACGTTGACCGCCCGCAGGAACGCGACCAGCCGAGGCATCAGGCAGCGGGGCGGGGCGGCAAGGAGGCGTCAGGCACGTTCCTGAATCCCGAACACCACCGCCGCCAGGCCGCCGCCGGCCAGCGGGCCCGCCAGATAGAGCCAGAGATGGCTCAGCGAGCCTCC
>CALMOP010000203.1 GCA_937871775.1 uncultured Gemmatimonadota bacterium
TGCAGGGGGAGGGCGATGCCAAGCCCCAGCACCAAGGTCAGGAACCAGCCGATGCCGGGCAGGCCACGGACCGGAGCATCGTCCCGAATTCCGGCTGCCGGTGGAATCGGACCGCGCGGGCTGATCATAGGCCTAGCACGCAGGCTCGCGGCCGGTCGGGGCGGCGACCGCGAGGCGCGTCACGTGGGGCACAACTCCTCGAACAACCGATACAGTTGCGCTCGGCGATGCCCCAGCGGGAACAGCCGCGCGATCCGCGCCGCCGGTGGCTCCACAAACTCGGGAGATTGCTCAACCACAGACTGGATCGCGACCGCGAGTTCTCGCGGATCATCAGGCCGTACATACCGGCCGCTTTCCCCGACCACCTCGGGCAGGGACCCGCGGTCGGAGACTACCGGGATGCATCCCGACAGCATGGCTTCGGCGACGGCACATCCGAAGGCCTCGTGGAGGGAGGGCTGCACATAGAAAGTCGCACTCTGGAGCAGAGTGCGCAGGGCATCGTCCGGCAGGAAGCCTGGGAATTCGACGCTCGGAGGCGCCTCCCGCTCGGCGGTTCCAACTGGGGGAGGGTTCATGGGTCTGGCACTCGAGTCTGGGCGTCGATCGAGGAGCCCACCGCGGCCGGCGGAGCGCCGGGCCGGCCACCGTAGACACTGTGATACACGTCGTAGGCCGTGCGTCCGCCCAATACCACCATGGCACCAACGATCGCCAACGGCAGCGCCAGGCTGGATTTCACCAGTACGGCGACCGCGAGAAACGCGCAGATGGCGTACACGAGGTTGCGTGAGTTCATGGGCTGGTAGTGCACCGCATCCAGCACACTCCGCAGCAATACATACACCCCATACGGCACCGCCGCCACCAGAATCAGCCGCACTAACGGGACGGCCGCGACGTACTCCGCGCCGAAGAACACCCGGAACAGCCACCCGCACAGCAGCTCGAGCACCGATACCGCCCCTGCCGCCAACAGCACCCCGCCCACCGCCATGCGGGTAACGGTATGCCGGACCGCCGCCATCTGGGCCAGCGCCACCTGTGCGCTGATGGTGGGCAACAGCACCGGTCCCAGCGGCGCGAACAGCGCGCCGGTCAGTTGCACCAGCGAGAGCCCCAGACTGATCCGGCCCGCCTCGACCGTCCCCGACAGATGGGCCGCGAAGATGACCGGCAGTGTGAACAAGGCCCCCAGGGCAACCTCGCCCGGTACTCTTGGGATGCCATAGCGGAGCAGCTCGCGGACGGCCCTCCGGAGTGCCGCTGGGTCAGCCTGCACCCGCGGCGCCACCACCAGGAGGCCTGCAACGGCGCACAGGCAGACTCCGATCCAGACCAGGCCCAGGGTCGCCAGAAGTCGCGGTACCGTGATCCCCGGCAGCAGCAGCACGGCAATCGGAACGACCCCCAGATTGAACGCCTGCAGGCCGTTCGCGGACCGCATCATGCGCTGGCCCCGGAGCGCGCCGTACACGGCCGCATGCAGGACCTGGCCGGCGATGGGCAGGATCAGCCACCGGATGGTGGGGGCCGCATCCGAGGTCCCGAGCATGAGAAACGCCAATTGGCCCGGAGCGCCCAGCAGGACCACCGCCATCAGCGTGAGGCTCGCCAGCAGAATGAGCGCCCCGCCGGCCAGGTAGGAGGCCTGCCGGTCCCGGTCCGCTTCGGCCACCGCCATGGACACGTATCGAGCGAGGGCAAGGTGCAGCCCGCACAATACCGGCAGCTGTACCCAGCCCAGGGTGCGGCGGGCCAGGACATACTCCCCGAATCCGGCCGGACCCCACCGCTGGGTTGCCAGCCGCAGGACCAGCAGCGAGGCGCCGAGAATCAGGAACTCGGTGCCGAACGTCACCGCTAAGTCGAGCCGGAACTGCCGGCTCGGACCCCCGGAACCGGTCACGTCGGCCGAGGCCGGGGCGCGCCAAAGGACGCCGGGCGCGGCCTGCGCCAGCGGTCCGATCCTCGGTGCTTGACGATAGGGGGAGCCGCAAGAGTCCGATTCACGAGGCCACCCAGGGAAAACGGGTCCGGACCACGAGCCCCAATCACCCGCTCAAGCCATCCGGTCAACACAGCCATCGAACCTGCGCTCAAGCCCACGAGCAGGTGGACTCCCGACAAGTCCATGACGCAACCCCAGCACGTCCTCTTCTTCCTTCGCAACCCGACCCCGGGGAGCCCGCCCTGGTAAGGATGCCAATCGCCCCCTATCCGCAGATTCCGCAGATTGAATCCCTCGTGGGCGGACTCACCAGCCACGCGCCACGAGAAACCCCTGCAGCTCTGCGGCGGCCTCTACCAGCTCGATCACGGACCCTGCCGGACCCGCTGAAACCAGGCCTGCTGTTCTACCAGCCCCGACCACTGGGCCGGCGGTGATGCTTCCAGGGCTGCCCGGGTCATCCCCGTAAACGCCCGGAGGTCACGCGCCGTGTCGGTCCGCCGAACGCGCTCGCGCCGCTCGGCCTCCAGAGGCGGCCCGGCTCGGCCCCACGCTTCAACCCACTCCCGAATCAGCGGCCCCTGGTCCCCCATCGCCGTCCCCCGATCGCCAATCCCTGCATGAATCCTGGAATCCCAGAATCCCAGAATCCCCGATTCCCTCAATACTCCAGCGGCAACCCCACCGTCCGCCCGTCCCGGGCCGCCAGGTAGATCCCGATCAAGAGCTCCAGCGACCGCAGCCCTTCCCGCCCGTCAGTCTCCGCCCGGGCCTCGCCCCGGAGTGCCCGGATCACGTTGTCGTAGTAGCGCGGGTGCCCGAAGCCGTAGACCGACGGGGTCTTGTAGCTCGCGGTCCGGACCTGCTCGTCGTCGGGATGGGGTTCGGCGAATTCCCAGTGCTGGATCTCGTTGACCGCGGTCCCGCCCACCCTGGCGGTTCCCTTTTCTCCCAGCACCGTGATGGAGCCTTCCAGATTCTGGCGATGGGTCAGCATGGTCACGTTGACCGAGCCCAGGGCCCCGTTGCGCCACCGCACGATGGCAGCACCGGTATCCTCCACCTCGATGTGGCGGGCCAGGGTCGCGGTGTACGCCTGCACGCTCTCCACCGGGCCGATCAGCCAGTCCAGCAGGTCGACGTAGTGGCTGGCCTGGTTCATGATGGCCCCGCCGTCGAACTCCCAGGTGCCCCGCCATGGCGCGCTGTCGTAATACTCCTGGGGCCGCTGCCAGAACACATTCACCGTCACCAGATAGATCCGCCCGAAGCGGCGCTGGTCCACCGCCCGTTTCAGCAGCTGAATGGTGCTGTTCTGGCGGTTCTGCTTCACCACGAAGAGGCTCACCCCGGCCCGGTCACACGCCGCCACCATTGCCTTGCCGTCGTGCCATCTGGTCGCCATCGGCTTTTCGGTCACCACGTGGCGGCCGGCCTCGGCCGCCGCGATGGTCTGAGCGGCGTGCAGTCCGCTCGGCGTCGCCAGCACCACTACGTCGGCGCTGGTCTCGGCCAGCACCCGTTCCAGGGTGGGATACCCGGGGACCCCGGCTTGACGGGCCATCCGATCCAGTGCCGCGGCGTCGGAATCACACACCGCCACCAGTTCGGCCCGATCCTTGTGGCTGGCCAGCGCCTCGACATGCTTGGCCGCGATCCGGCCGCACCCGACCAAGGCGAAGCGGATGCGGCGATTGGAGATGGGCACCGGCGCGAGAGCCATGGCGGAATATAGGCGGAGGCTCGGGGATTGAGGGATTAGGGGAATTGGGGAGTCGGGGAATCCGGGAATCTGGGCACGGGGGATTGAGCGAATGGGGAAAATCGACCGCGGGAACCGGAGGCTGCCCGGCATCTCCTCACCACCCTCCACCGTTCCCTATCCCCGACTCCTCGCAGTCCCCCGCAGTTCCCCGCATTTTCCCGCAGTCCCCAGCAGTCCCCCGCTGTATTGCTCCGTTGAGGACCTCTGACTCGCGCCGATGCAACTCCGGAGAGTTTTCCGCTCAAGCGTCACAAATCCATGCAGTACCACCATGATAGAGCGCCATAAACGTTTGTCTACCATCGGGATGCGCAGGTAGTCGTGGTGCCCGATAGAGTGGCACGTGTCGTGCCATTAGGCCCCTCAGAAGGCTGTCCTGATTGAACCTAGACTCTTCATGATCGGGAAGGAAGCACTCGAATGACCCGCTCACGCGTGTCCGGCTGGACCATCGCCACAAGCTGTGCCCTAGCGACCTTTATCCTCGCGGCGCCCAGCTCGGCCCAGACCGAGGCGGCGGCGCCCTCGGCCCATGGCGGCTGGAAAATCTCTGCCACCATCGGGGCCACCGGTACCTACGACGACAATCCGTTCCTGCTCTCGCCGACCAAGAAGTCGGAGCTCGAGGCACCCAGCGCGGGCCAGGTCACCAGCGGCAAGTACGTCAACATGACCAGCGCGACCGATCTGGTGACGCTCCTGAGCGGCAGTCTCGAGTTCAAGGGCCGGGGTATCTCGGGCCAGACCGTGCGGGTGATCCCCCGGGCGGACTACGAGCTCTACGGCCAGAATTCCGAGCGCAGCAACCTGGGCCTGCGGTTGGACCTGGAGCAGGATCTCGGGCATGGCGGGCGGGTCCGGGCCCGGGGCAGCTACGCGCCCAGCTACTTCGCCAAGAACTACCTCGCCGATGCGGTCGACGGCAACGCCGACCTGGTCATCAGCTCCGACGAGCGGGTTTACCGACCGGGGCAGTACCGCGAGGCCGAGCTGGGCGGTGACCTCCGGTTCCGGCTGGTCAAGGCGGCCAAACATCACCCGTTTGGTGCCGCGATCCAGGTGGGCGGGGGCTATTACGATCGGGCCTACGACAGCCCCTTCGCCACCCGTGACCTGAACGGGCCGCTCCTCGATGCC
>CALMOP010000204.1 GCA_937871775.1 uncultured Gemmatimonadota bacterium
CTTCAAGAGCCTCGCCGAGGGCGACAAGGTCGAGTTCGACGTGGTGCAGGGCCAGAAGGGCCCGGCGGCGGAGAACGTCGTCAAGCTGTAAGCACCCGGCGACCCACACCAGGGTACCAGTGACGGCCGGCTCGCCTTCAGGCGAGTCGGCCGTTTCCTTTTCCCCGTTCCCCGTTCCCTCCGCCTCACCTCTCCCTCTCGTAGCACACCTCTCCCGCGGCTTCGGTCAGCAGGCACAGCCGGTCCGACCAGGTCTGTCCCCCGTCCCCGCTGTCCTGCTCCAGCCGGAGCCAGCGGATCGCCGGGTGACTCCGGTCGTCATCCGCGGTGAGCGTGATGCTGTTGTCCTTGATGGTGTAGGCGCCGTCCCCGAAGAAGGCCTGGGTGGTCTGCAGTACCGCGTCGTCGGAGATCCGGTGCCGCTGCATGGCCGCCGCTGCGGTCGCGTAGCGCCCCTTGCCGTCGAAGCTGTAGCGGTCGGCGACGCTCGCCGTCGCGGTGGTCCAGGTACCCGCCAGCCGCTGGGCGACTGCCTGCTCCTGGCTGGGCAGTTGCCACCTCCCGAAGCGCAGGCTGCGAAAGAATCCGGGCCATTCGTCGCGCACCACCTCTCCGAAGCACATGCTGACCAGCGGGTCCTTCGCGGTCGTCGCGATCACGGCAACCTGCGGGCCCAGCTGCACGGCGAGCAGCCGGGTGCCCAGCAGCGATCCGTAGTCGCCCGCCTGTCCACCGATCGACTTCCTGATGACGAAGTAGCTCCATCCTTGCGGTGAGCTTCCCCGGGAAAGGGTCGGGGTCGGGTAGGGATAGGCGCTGTTCTGCAGGGGGTCGACCTTGAAGATCTCGCGGTAGGCGCTGAAGGCGTCCTGGGCGATATTGCCGCTCCCCGGCCGCGGCTTGAGCACGGTGATCTGACAGCGCTCGCCGTTGCTGAGCACCGGCGAGGCGTAGACCGTGCCATCCGGGTACTCCTTGCCGATCCAGCCGTCCGGCACAGCATAGACATAGCCGCCCACCAGCCCCTTCCCATCCCCGGCCCCGCGCGCCGCCGGGTCAGCCGTCGTTGCAGGCCCCGACGGTGCTGCGGCCTGGGCGTCCGGTGCCCGCAGCTTGAGCGACTGGAAGAACCGCTCGACCAGGGGCAGCGACCCCTGCGGCGCCGTCGCCACCACGCTCATGAAGCGACCCGCGCCGGTCGCGGTGAACAGGATGACGGTGAGAACCCCGCCCGGGAGGGTCACCGGGGTCACCCCGGTGACCGCGGTCCAGCCATCCGGCAACTGTCGGGTCTCGGTGCGAGGCTGGGCGCTGACGTGGAGCGGGCCGGCAACGTGAGCGCTCCATTCGGCGCTGAAATTCTCCATGGCCGTACCCGCGCCGGTGCGACCGGGAAACAGGAAGAGCTGTCCCATGCCCTTCGGGCTGTTGGCGGTTCGGGGATCCTGAAAGTAGGCGAACCCGGTCTGCTCGACCCGAGTCCATCCCGGAGGCGGCGTGAAGCTGGCGAGGTCGAAGCTCTGGGTCTGAGCCCCGGCCGTCTGCGCCAGGCTCAGCGCGGCCAGGCTCGGCGCAAGAAACATTCGCATGGTGTCCCCCGAATCGGAGCGGTGTCGTCACCTGGCGCTTGACTCAGCGGCCCGAGGCGGCCTCGGGCCGCGGCGCACCGAGCATGAGCAGGCCGCCAGCCAGGGCGGACAGCATCAGCGCCGCCAGTCCATAGGCAAACGAGCCCGTGCTGGTGTTCAGGTAGCCGAACAGGTACGGACTGGCAAACCCGGCCACGCTGCCGACGGCATTGATCATTCCGACGGCGGCCGCCGCGGCCGACTGGCTCAGGATCTCGGTCGGGACCGCCCAGAAGGCGGGGAGATAGGCCATGCCCATGCCGACCAGCGTGAATAGCAGCATCGAGAACGCGAAGGACCCGGGCTGAGTCATGAGGCCACCCAGCGCGGCGGCGCCGATCAGGGTCGGGACTGCGACGTGCCAGCGTCGCTCGCGGGTCTTGTCGGAGTGCCATCCGTTCAGCTGCATCGCGACGAATCCCAGCAGGTAGGGCAGGGCCCCAAGCAGGCCGACATTCACATCCGACATGCCCGACAGGCGTTTCAGCATCGTCGGGAACCAGAACACGAAGCCGTAGAACGCGCAATAGTTGAGAAAGGTCACGGCGGCCAGCAGCAGGATCGGACCCGACCGGAGGGCAGCGCCGATCGACAGCGCCCGGGTGCCGGCCGGCCGTTCTTCCTGCAGGGTGCCTTCAACCCATTGCCGCTGCTCGGGGGCAAGCCACTTCGCCTGGCCGGGGAAATCGGTCAGATAGAAGAACGCCACCACCCCCAGCACGATGGCCGGCAATCCTTCCAGGACGAACAGCCAGCGCCAGCCTTCCAGGTTGAACCAGGTGCGGCCGAGCAGCCAGCCCGCGACGGGCGACCCAATGACGAAGGAGATGGGAATGGCGGCCATGAAGTTGCCGGTCGCCTTGGCGCGGTCCTCGCGAATGAACCAGTGGCTCAGATAGACGATGACGCCCGGGAAGAACCCGGCCTCTGCCGCGCCGAGCACGAAGCGGGCCAGGTAGAGTTGGCCCGGAGTCTGCACCAGCGCGGTCAGCGCGGTCAGCGATCCCCACGCGATCATGGTGGCCGAAATCATCCGGCGCGCGCTCCAGCGCTCGACCAGCAGGGCGCCGGGGATCTGCAGGGCCACATAGCTGATGAAGAAGATGCCCGCGCCCAGTCCGAAGACCCGGTCGCTGAATCCCAGGTCGCGGGACATCCCGATCGCGGCGTAGGCCACGCTGGTCCGGTCCAGGTAATTCGTGATGTAAATCGCGAACAGGAATGGCAGCAGCCGCAAGGCCGTGAGGTGCCGGGTTCGGTCCCCGAGTCGAGCCGCATCGAGTTGGCTCGCGCGGGAGGGGGCCAGGGGCACGCCGGGATCTCCATCGGAACCGGTGGGGTGGGGTCGCGCTGAGGACTCGCGGATCCAATGTGGAGATCAGGGGAGGGATACGCCAGTCGCGCGTCAGGGCGCGTCTCCGGTTCCTCAAATCCTGGCGGGTGGCCGGGGAAATGGGGAAGCGATGGGCTGCTGCCGCGGTCGGGCGGCAGCCAAGCGGCTCCAGGCGGCCGCCCCTTGCGCGTTCAGCCCGCGGACTGCAGCTTCGCTGATTCCTCCGGTCGGCTCGGGTCAGGGCCGGCCGGGGCCCCGTCCCTGCATCCCGAGACGGCGCACGGCAGCGACACGCCGGGTTGCCACCACCCCCTCCAAGAGACCGCCGCCATGAGCGATCAGGCTCGCCAGGACCGGGAACACCTCGCACGATTCGGCTACCAGCAGGACTTGAGCCGGGTCCTCCATTTCTTCAGCAACTTCGCCGTCGGCTTCACCTACCTCTCGCCGGTGGTCGGCATCTACTCGCTGTTCGCCTACGGCCTGTCGACCGGCGGACCGGCCTTCTTCTGGAGCATCCCGCTGGTGGTCTTCGGCCAGCTGCTGGTGGTCCTGATCATGGGTGAGCTGGCGTCGAGTTACCCGCTCACCGGCGCGCTGTACCAGTGGGCCCGGCGCACCGTTGGCGCGCGCTATGGGGTGTTCACCGGGTTCGTGTACGGGATGGCCCTGATCGTCACCATCGTCGCCGTGGACTACGGCGGCGCCCCCTTCGTGGCCTCGTTCTTCGGCATGGACGCGAGCAGCCGGGTCAACCTGATCGGCATCAGCCTGGGGATGCTCGCGGTGCAGACCGTCCTCAATATCATCGGCATCCGGAAGCTCGCCGTCCTGCTGAACCTCGGGGTCGCCGCCGAAATCATCGGCACCCTGGGGATCGCGTTCTACCTGCTGTTTGTGCCCCACCCCCTGGGGGCCGGCGTGGTGTTCCAGGCCGCCGCGGTGCCCGAGGGCGGATCCTACCTGCCCATCTTCATGAGCGCGGCGCTATTCAGCGCCTGGATCTTCTACGGCTTCGAATCCTGTGCTGACGTCTCCGAAGAAGTGGTCAACCCCACTTATAACGTGCCCCGGGCAATGCTCTATGCCCTGCTGGTCGGAGGGATCACCACCATCATCGCCACCTTCGCGTTCCTGTGGTCCATCCCCGACTTGGCCGCGGCAACGGCCGATCCTTCCGCGCTCGACACGGTGCTCCTCACCGCCCTGGGCCCGACGCTCCACAAGGGCTTCCTGGCGCTGGTGATCTTCGCCTTCCTCTCCTGCGGCGGCGCGGTGCAGGTGGCGGCGGCACGGGTAACCTACGCCTTCGCCCGCGATGGTCAGGCCCCGAAGATCTTTGCGGCCCTCAACCAGCGGTTCCACACCCCGGTGAACGCGACCCTGTTGACCGCGGTGGTGACCGCGGTCCTGCCGTTCTTCGCCCAGGTGTACGCGATCCTGACCAGCTTCGCGGTCCTCGGCATCTACTTGTCGTTCCAGCTGATCGTGGCAGGCTACATCGTCGCCCGGCTCCGGGGCTGGAAGCCGACCGGGTCGTTCCAGCTCGGTGCGTGGGGCATGCCGGTGGCCGTCGGCAGCCTGGTCTACGGCGTGGGGATGATGATCAATCTGGCCCGTCCCAGCGGCCCCGGACTCGCGGGGTGGACGGTGGCGCTGGTCACCGGCGGCATCGCGCTGGCGGGGCTGCTGGTCACCGTGATCTACGGCGATCGCATCGATCGGATGGGAAGCGGGGAGGCGGCGGCCGCCAAGTAACGCGGGGCGGGCCATGCACTTCCGTCAGTTCTACATCGGCTGTCTGGCCCATGCCTCCTACCTGATCGGCGACGATGGTGAGGCCATCGTCGTCGATCCCGCCCGCGACATCGGGATGTATCTCGAGGAAGCGGAGGCCCATGGCCTCCGCATTACCTGGATCCTCGAGACCCACCTCCACGCTGACTTCGTCTCGGGCCACCGCGAACTGGCCGCCCGCACCGGGGCCACGATCGGGATCGGCGCCGGGGCCGGGGCGGGGTATCCCCACCGCGCCCTCGTGGAAGGGGATGAGGTCCGGGCAGGCAATCTGGTCCTGAAGGTGCTGGAGACCCCCGGCCACACTCCCGAAAGCCTCTCATTCCTGGTCTATGCCCGGGCCGGCGACACCCTGCCGTGGGGGGTGCTGACCGGCGACACGCTGTTCGTGGGTGACGTGGGCCGGGTGGACATCCTGTCATCGCGACTCCCGGTCGGCGAGCTGGCCGGCCTCATGTACGACAGCCTGCATCAGAAGCTGCTGACCCTCCCCGACCAGACCCTGGTCTACCCCGCGCACGGCGCCGGATCGCTCTGCGGACGCAGTCTCGGCAAGGAGTCCTGGAGCAGCATCGGCCGTGAACGCGCGATGAACGCGGCGCTCAAACCGATGAGCCGCGAGGCCTTCATCGCCGAGGTCACGCGGGACGTGCCCGAGACCCCGCGCTATTACCTGCATTCGCGCGACCTCAATCAGGCCGGACCACCGGTCCATCTGGAGCGGCCGATGCCGCCGTCGCTGACCCCGGGCGAGTGCGCCGCGCGGGTCCGGGAGGGAGCGCTCCTGCTGGACACCCGATCCGACGAGGCCTTTGCGGCGGGCCATCCGGCCGGCGCGCTGCATGTGAGCCTCGGTGGGCAGTACGCCTCGTGGGTGGGAACCCTCGTCCGACCCCAGCAGCCGCTGCTGCTGATCGCGGAAGCCGACCGGGTCGAGGAGGCGGTGATGCGGCTCGCGCGGGTGGGGTATGAAACCGTCGTCGGTGTGCTCGAGGGCGACCCGACGCGCTGGGGCGCCGAGGGGCTCCCCGTCACCGGGTTGCGGCAGCTGCCTCCGCAGTCGTGGAGGGAGGGCGACCGCAGGGTCCTCGATGTGCGCCGCCGGCCCGAGTGGCACGACTTCCACCTCTCCGGGGCGACTCACATTCCGCTGGCCGAGCTGCCGGACCGGCTGGACCAGCTGGATCGCGATGGCGATTGGGTAGTGGTGTGCGCCAGTGGCTATCGCAGCAGCATCGCCGCGAGCCTGCTCCTGCGGTCGGGGTTTACCCGGGTCGCGAACGGTGTCGGCGGCATGGACGCCTGGCGCGCGGCGGGCCTTCCCCTCGAGACCGGCGCTCCGCGGGAGGCGTAATCCCGGATTCCGGGATTCCGGGATTCCGGGATTCCCCGATTCCCAATTCCCGCCGGCCGTTCTCATCGGGTCTTCCACATGCCTTCATCCGGGCGTCGTATCCTTATTTCGGGCCATCACGGGAGGAACTCATGGCCGAGGATATCCGGCGGGAACAGCACAAGGTTACGGGGGAGAAGCTGCTGCAAACGGTGAAGCGGCTGGTGCACGAGGGGAACATCCGCCGCATCCACATCAAGGACGACAAGGAACGCACCATCTTCGAGGTCCCACTCACGCTTGGGGTGGTTGGGGCGGTGCTGCTGCCGGCCTGGGTGGCGATCGGGGCGATCGCGGCGCTCGCGGCCGATTACACCATCGAGGTGGAACGGGTGGAGGCCAAGCAGCCGGTGGCGACGACGGGCGTCGTCTAGCGGGGCAACGGGGTGGGCAGCGCTTCCCGGTCTTCCCTGGCCTGTCAGTACGAGGACCAGCGCCGGGTCCTGCCGAGCTTCTGGTCTTTGTAGAAGCTGCCCAGATAGGCGCCCCCCGCGGCTTCAACCGCGCTGCGAAGCGCCGGGTTGGCCGCCGCGACGGCCACCTGGACCTGCCGTACCTGCGGCCGGCTGGCTGCCCACTGCGCCATCTGACTCAGCCCATCTCGCGCCAGGCCCGGGTTTCCGGCCTCGACGTAACAATCAACCAGTGCCGCGGCATCCTCCGGCGGCTGCCATTCCTGGCCCACCCCGCCAAGGGACACCTTCTCCCGTGCCGGGCTCACCCAGCCGTACCATAGCAACCGCCCGCCTTCCGCAGCGGTGAACACCGTCCACCCCGTTTCCAGCCGCCGCAGGGCTTCCTGGTGGAAGGTCCTGATCGGGGGTTGCCAGGGCTCCGTCGGAGCGTAAGCCAGCAGGTCTGCGATGCCATTGCGCTGCAGCAGCTCGGCCGGCGGCAGCGCGGCAGCCTGTTCTGCCGTCAGCGCATACACCCGCACTTCGGTGCGCTGCATGGTCAGGGCCGACCTGCCGGCAGAACCGATCCCTGCGACCTTGCGGCGGGCGGCACCGAGCCTTGCCGCAAGCTGGTCGCGCTCGATACCCAGGGTGGTCAGGGCCCGCTTGGCCACGGTGACCAGCCCGCGTCTGGCCCGGTGCCGGAGGTAGGCGGCCCGGTTGAAGAACACGGTGAGCGCGTAGGCTTCGTCGTGGTGGGTGGCGTGGCGGTCCTTGTACTCGCCACCGGGCGTGAGGTCGAACGCGGTGACCTGCTGCCCCGCCAGCTCCAGGCCCAGTAGCATGATGTGAAATTTGCTGGGAGAATAGCCGCCGTATAGCGGGGAGAACGAGGTCATGCCCAGGAGGACCTCGTCGCGGTTGCGGAGATTCACATGCCCGGACGCGATGTCCTCGCCGATCTTCAGGAGCGTGGCATGGACCATGCCAGTTTCCATGAGTGCCACATAAAAAGCCTTCTTGAGGGGATCCCGCCCGGGGCGGAAGTCGTGAATGGCGCTCAGGCGCAGGTTGGCCTGGAGTTCGAGCTCGTCAAACACCGCGGCCAGTTCGGCCGGCTGGTGGAGCTGGACCAGGCTCAACCTGCCGAGTCGCTCCATCTGGTTGATTCGCGAACGATTGCCCTTCTTGCGCAGCGAGTCCTTGAGCGCGGAGACGTCCTGGACGTTCATCAGGGGTCGCGGCAGCGGGCGCAGGTCGGTGCGCCCGGACCAGCCGCGCCGGGAGAGCCAGCCCAGTGGGCTGCGGGGGGCCAGGAAGAGGAATGGCAGCGTCTGGTCCGGAAAGGCGGCGCCCAGCCGATCCAGCGCCTCGGCGATGAAGGAGTCGCCCTGAGACTCGGCGGCGACCCAGGTCTTGTACTCGGCATACTGCGCGCCGGCGACGATCAGGCGGCGCGATGCCCGCTCGACCGCCAGCGGCAGCAGGCCGAGCAGGGCGCCGGCGTCGTCCACTCCGATGGCCAGCAGCGGGGCGTACAGGCTTCGGTAGACCTGGTACCAGGTCTCCACGAACGGCAGGCTCTGCATCGAGGTCGCCCAGCGGCACTGCTCGTACAACCGGGTCCATTGGGCGCGGAACCCTGCATCCTGGAGGAGCCTCTCGACCGCGTCATCGCTCACCAGGGTGACGTTCATGTCGTGGCGGATCCGGAGTCAGAGATGGGGCAATGCTTCAGGGGCAGGGTAAGATGGCTTCCCCCGGCGGCCGGCGCCATCTCGATGCGAGTGGTCCGATCGTCGCAGGTTCCCGCCGTCCCCCGCCGTCCCCGCCGTCACGCCGCCAGCCGGAACCGTTCCTGCAGCACACAGGCGCTGAGCAGCATCATGAGCGGCTGGTCGTAGGCGACCCGGGAGCCCACGTCCATGGTCGGCAGCCGATCGAGGAGGTCGAGCACGCTGGCGCGGTCGAAGAACGGCAGAGCCTGAAGGGCGGGCCCCCGAAGGGTGTCCTGCATCAGGGTGTGGAGCCGCTGGTCCGAGTTGAGAGTTGCCGGCGGGCTGAGGAACGGGTGCTTCTGCCGGCGGTAGACGGTCTCGGTCACCACATGCCGGGTCGCCTCGCGCAGCACGTACTTCTCGGTCATGCCCCGGATCTTCTGGGCCACCGGCTGGGACCGGATTACCTCGACGAGGTGATGGTCGAGGAAGGGGACCCGGCCCTCGATCGAATGGGCCATCTCCATCCGGTCCCCGAGCACCGTGAGGATGTAGACCGGGAGGGCCGTCTTCGACCAGAGATAGAGCGCCTGATGCACCGGCTCGCGTCCGGCCAGCTGGCCCCGGACGTCGAGGCTGCTGAGCAGGGCGCGGTACGGCTCCCGCCCAGCGAATCGCTCCCGGTAGGCTGGTGCCAGGAGCGGCTCCCACTTGCCCATGCGCGCGGAGAAGACCTCGAACCACGACGGGATGGTGCCCAGGATCCGTCGCACGCCCTCCATGGGGGCGGAGTCGCCATCCGGCAGGAGCAGGCCGCGCGAGACCGGGTTGGCGGCTTCCAGCTCGGCGAGCAGGCCGGGAATCGCCGCCGGATCCTGCCCTTCGGTGTTGTAGAGCAGCATGTCGCGGCGGAAGTGGGCGTAACCGCCCAGGATCTCGTCCGACCCTTCGCCGGTGATCACCACCTTGTATCCCGCCTCCCGCACCGCCCGGCTCAGCAGGTACTTGGCGACCCCGTGCGCATTCAGGCACATGGTCTCCGACTGGGCCGTG
>CALMOP010000205.1 GCA_937871775.1 uncultured Gemmatimonadota bacterium
ATGCGGTCCAGGACCGCCACACCCTGTCCCGCCTCGGTCGCGCTGGGCCACCAGTTCTTCGAGGGCAGTCCAATCCGGATCCAGAACACCGGGGCGGTGAGGAGCGCGATCAGGGTGCCCCCGATCGCGAGCGCACGGCGCGGGTGGCGCCCCAGGTTGCGGGCCCAGCGTTCCCACGCGGTGGGGGCGTGATACCAGGTCAACCGCCGAGCCAGCCAGCGGGGCTGGTCAATCTGCCGGCCGAGCACCGCCAGCAGCGATGGCAGCAGGGTCGTCGAGAGCAGCACCGCGACGCCGACCACGACCAGGCCGCCGATGCCCACGCTCTGGGTTTCCACCAGCGGCGTCAGCAGCAGCGCCGCGAACCCGACCACGACAGTCATCCCTGAGGTCAACACGGCGGCTCCGGCCGTGCTCAGGGCCCGCGCGGCCGCCTGCTGCCGTCGAAGGCCGCGATTGAGTTCCTCGCGGAATCGGGTCACGATCAGGAGGGAGTAATCGATGCCCACGCCCAACCCCAGCATCGTGGTCATGTTGAGCACGAACACGGACATGGGCGTGAACTTGGCCAGCACCACGATGATGGCGAGGGTGACCCAGATGGCGAGGAACCCCACGATCAGCGGCAGAATCGCCGCGACCAGCGCGCCGAAGGCCAGCAGCAGAATTCCCGCGGTCAGCGGCAGCAGCCGGAGTTCCCCTTCCCGGCTGTCGCGGGCCGAAACCGCCCTCACATCGAGATCCAGGGGCGAGCGCCCGGTGACCCGGATCCGGTAGCTGGTTGAGTCCACCCTGGTCTGCTGTTGGGTCTCGTGAATCAGGGCACGAACCGGCGCCACCAGCTTGGGTACGCTGTCGCTGCGGTCGGCGTCCAGGAACAGCATGATGAACGTCAGCCGCCCGTCCTCGCTGATGAAGGTCGAGTCCCCGGTCGAGCGGAACGAGACCACCTTGGCGATGTAGGGCGCCCGTCCGAACTTCGCCAGCAGGCTGTCGATGAGGCGGGCTGCGGGCAGCTGATCCACCGGGACCGGGGCCTCGAGCGTGACCGCGAAGATGTCATTCAGTGGGGTGGGAAACCGCCGCCGCAGAAGGGCATCCGCCCGGGAGGCCTCCGTGGGCTCCCGGCTCCCCCCCTGTACGTTCAGCACCTGGACGACCTGCGGGGCTTTCCCTGCCGCGAGGTAGCCTATCACCGCCCAGGCGATGATGATCGCCCAGCGCCAGCGGATCAGAACCCGTGAGAGGGGGAACGCCACGAGCGGGAAAGCTCCCGGGGAAGAGGGGCCGCGCGCGTGCGGCGCGGCTGCGACATTCTAGAGATCCGCGGCACCGCGCGCTAGCGGTGGCGCGGATCGGCTAGTTCGCGTGATATTCCTGTCATCATGGCCCGCCAATTCCTCCTGGCACTCCTGCTGCTGCTGCTCGGGGTCACCGTGGTCGGAACCGTGCAGCGATTCCAGATCAGAAGCCGGATCGGCCAGCGCCCGGTCCGGAGTACCCACCCCGCGGAACTGACTCAGGGTCGGGTCGGGGCCGACTGGTCCGGCCGGCCGCCCCTGGATTTTCCCCAGGGGCATCCCCGGGGACTCGATTCACTGGGCCGGGCTGGGGTACGGCTGCGCCTCAGGGCCGAAGGGCCGCGGCACTATCTCGATTCCTTGTGCGGCGAGACCGATTCCATCGTGCGACGCTGGACTCCGGGAGACAGCATCCTCCCCATGGCGATCGTGCCAGGCGGGGCGGAGAACTTCGTGCCCGAATTGGCCCCCGAACTCCGTGATGCGTTCGATCAGTGGCACCCCGGGGCGGTGGGATTGCGCTTCGTGGAACAGCGGGACAGCGCCGGCGCCAAACTGCTCATCCGCTGGGTGGACACCCTGGAAGCGAATCGTGCCGGCGCCACCGACATCACCTGGGATCGGACCGGCCGGATCCATCACGTGGTGGTGACACTCGCCACCCGCAGTCCCACGACCGGTCGTCCGTTCTCACCGGCGGTTCGGCGCACCATCGCGCTGCATGAACTGGGTCACGCGCTGGGGCTGCCGCACTCCTGGAACCCTCAGGACATGATGCACCCGATCGCGACCGCTCCCGAACTCACTGACCGGGATCGCTTCTCCCTCCGCCTGCTGTACGAGCTGCCAACCGGATGGATCGGCACCACCGAACCCCTGCTCGCGCCCTGAGGCAGCGCCTCGTTGTGCCGGCCCTGCTGCTGCTGACGGCGGGCCCGGTACGGCCGGCGGCTGCTCAACAGTTCTCGACCGCCGATTCAATAGTGGAATCCGGGATTCGACGGGGGATTTATCCCGGCGCCGTGCTCGTGGTAGGCCGGCGGGACGGGTTGTTGCATGCCCACGGGTTCGGGCACCTGACCTGGGGTCCCTCGACCCCCGTGCCCAGCCCGGATTCCACCCGCTGGGATCTGGCATCGCTGACCAAGGTCGTGGCCACTACCGGCGCCGTGATGCGATTGGTGGAGCAGGGTCGTGTCGACCTCGATGCACCAGTCCGGCACTACCTGCCGCGGTTCGACGGCGCCGACCGGGATCAGGTCACCGTGCGGCTGCTGCTGGAGCACCGGAGTGGCCTTCCCAGCTACGTGCCATTCTTCAAGCAGACCGCGGTCCGTGACACCGGCATCGCTCTGCTCTACCACACCCCCCTGCGCCACCCTCCGGGTGTCGTCACCGAGTACAGCGACCTGAATTTCCTCCTGCTCGGGCTGTTGGTCGAGGTGGTGAGTGGCGTGCCGCTGGATCAGTTTGCGGAGCGGGAAGTGCTGCTTCCGGCCGGCATGGCACACACCGGCTTTCGACCAGGGCTCGCCCAGCGGGATCACACCGCTCCGACCGGGCGGTGGCATGGCCGGCCAGTGTGCTGTGTCGTCAACGACCAGAATGCCGCGCTGTTCGGGGGCGTCGCCGGCCACGCCGGCCTGTTTGCGACCGCTCAGGATCTGGCTCGCTTCGCCCAGCTGTGGCTCGGCTTGGGATCGCTGTCCGGCCGGGTGGTGTTCCAGGCCTCGACCGTCCGCGACTTCCTGAAGCCAGCCGGGGACTGGCTGCAGGGATGGGAACGAGCTAATCCGGATCATCACCTCGATTCCGCCTTTGGGCAATTGCTGTCCGACCAGGCGTACGGGCACACTGGGTGGACCGGCACCCTGCTCTGGATCGACCCAGGTCGAGACCTGTTCATGGTCTTTCTTACCAATCGCAGCTACGACCCGCGGGTTCCCGACTCGATCCGGGCCCTGCGTGGAGTCCGCGGCGCCCTGGCCGACGCCGTCGTACGGGCGGCGGCAGGCCCCTAGGGTCCGCGGCCCGGCGGCAGCGCGCCGTGGGCCGTGGCGGTAGAATACTCAGGGTCAGGAGGCCGTCATGCAGACGCCAGACAGCATTCGGAAAGCCCTGCGGGGTGTGAAGGACCCGGAACTCAATCTGAACCTTATCGATATCGGCCTGATCTATGACGTGGCAGTATCCGACGCGGGGGCGGTGGAGGTCAAGATGACACTGACCTCCCCGGGCTGCCCCTCCGGCCCTGAGATCGTCGCCGATGTGAAGCGGACGATTGAGGACCTCGAGGGGGTCACCTCGGTCGAGGTGGAGATTGTGTGGGAACCCTACTGGACTCCGGAGCGCATGGACCCGCGGATTCGGGCGTTCCTGGGCGGCTGATCCCGTCACCCCGCCTTGGCGGCCGCCAGGAGCTCCGTCCCCAGCACTTCCCGTTGCCAGTTCCGCATGCCCTCGATCGCTCCCAACCCGTCCTCGGACGGTGCTTCCAGCCGCCCGATCGCTTCCAGCAGGCCGTTGGGGCAGAGTACGCCCGGTGCCAGAGGCAGGCGCTCGGCCGCCTGATTGCGCACCGCCTTCAGGCGTTCCAACCGGGCCTCATACGCCGCATCCGGCGCGGGCCGGCGGGTGCGGGGAAAGCTCGGCAGCGATTCCGGTGGGGATTCCAGGCCGCGGGCGACCGCCTCCAGGATTTCCGGACCCCGGCGCCGCAGCTGATCGGGCGAGAGCGCCCGAAGCTCCCCCAGGGCCTCCAGCGCTTCAGGGAGCCCTCTCGCGATCGTCACCATGGCTTCGTTCATGAGGACCCGGAATGGCGCCCGATCCAGTTCGCTGGCCGCGACTTCACGCCATTCAAACAGCTCCCGGAGTACTGCTAGCTGCTGCCCCTTGAGTAGCCGGGCGCCCTTGATCCGGAGATACGCCTCCTCCCGGGGACCCGCAGGGGACCAGCGCGTTGCCTCCAGCAGGCGGAACTCCTCCTCGGCCCAGTGCCAGCGCCCAGCCTGTCGCAGCCCCTCCGCGAGGATGTCGCGCAGCCGGGGCAGGAACCGGGTGTCGGCGGCGGCGTAATCGAGCATGCCGGGCAGCAGCGGGCGCAGCGACCAGTCGGCCCGCTGATACTTCTTGTCGAGCCGGATCCCCAGATACTTCTGCAGCAGGGCCGCGAGGCCGATTCCCGGCTCGTTGAGCAGCTGGGCCGCTATCCGTGTGTCGAACAATGATGTCGCGGTGAAGCCGTAGTCGCGATGCAGGATCCTCAGGTCGTAGTCCGCGTCGTGGAAGACGATTTCCACCTGGGGGTCGGCCAGCAACGCCCCCAAGCGGTCCAGCTCGGGGACCGCGAGGGGGTCGATGATCGCGGTCTGTTCCCGGGTTGAGAGCTGCACCAGGTAGATCCGGTCGCGATAGCGATGGAAGCTGGCCGCTTCGGTGTCAACGGCGAGCAGGCCCGGTCGCTGCAACGCCTGGAAGAAGCCTGCGTACCGGTCCGGTGTGGTCAGGTACTGGAACGACTCGGTGGGGTTGGCGCTATTCACGCACGCTGACCATCTCGAGTCCCTGTGCGACCTCGTCCAGGGCCTTGGAGAGGACCTTGAAGAATTCGGCGTCCGGCTGCGGCGTGCCTCCCAGGGCAGCGTCCATCTGGAGCTTGCGGGCCAGTCGGGCGGCGTGGCGGATGTAGTCCGTGGGTGGCTTCATGGATTTCGGCGCAGGGGAAGTGGAGTGGCGGCGGCAGCCGCGGGGTCATCACCAACAATCTACCACCGGACCGAGCGATGACCCTTCCCCTGTTCGGCTACCTGCCTCGTCCGGCGGCTCGGCGGGTGTTGGGCCGCCCCTGGAAGCAGCACCCGCGATGGCCTCGGAACTGGGCCTCGGGGCCTCTCTGCTTCCTTCCGGCATGTCTGCTTCTGGCATACCTTTGACGCCAGACTCGCCGCTCATGACCCGTTGTCCGTGCCGCTCGTCCACCAGGCGCGCGCCTGTGCGGAGGCGTTGTGGCCCACCCCGAAATCGACCTGACCGTATACCCGGCTGAGTGCGACGCTTTTGGTCACCTGAACCAGGCGTCGTATCACGCCATGTTCGAGCGGGCCCGATGGGAGCTGCTGGCGCGTGGCCCGGGCATGGACTACTTCACTCAGCAGGGCGTCTGGCCCGCCGTTCGGAAGTCGAGTGTCGAGCACCACGCCGCGGCCTTTCCCGGCGATATCCTCCGGTTCTCCCTGCTGCTTGTCCATGTCGGTCGGACCAGCTTCACCCTGCGCCAGACTGCCCGGCGACTCCGGGACGACACGCTGGTCGCGACCGGCGAGATCGTCTTCGTCTGCGTCGATCGCCAGGGCAGCCCGGTACCGGTACCCGACTCGTTACCCCAGATCCTGTCCGACCGCGCTCTGAACGGCAATCTGAGGCGGGTGGCCGTCAACGGGGTGAATCTGGCGGTTGACCTCCGGGGAGAAGGACCGGCGATTCTGTTCATCCACGGCTATCCGCTGGACCACTCCATCTGGGAGCATCAGCTCGCCCACCTCGACGGGTGGCGCCGCATCGTACCGGATCTGCGCGGCATGGGCCAGTCTGACGCTCCCGACCTCGGCTACAGCATGACCACCTACGCCGAAGACCTCCTGGCGCTGCTGGAGACTCTCGGTGTGGGCCAGGCGGTGGTATGTGCGATGTCGATGGGGGGCTACATCGCGTTCGAGATGCTGCGTCGCGCTCGGGAAAAGGTGCGGGCCCTGATCCTCATGGATACCCGCGCCGAGGCCGACTCCGCGGAGATCCGCAGAGGTCGCGATCTGTCCGCCACCCAGGCCCGTGAGGGTGGTGCCGCGGCCATCGCCGCGGCGCTGCTTCCCCGGATGCTGGCGGCCGGTGTGGCCGCCGCCCAGCCCGAGCTCGTGGAGCGGGTGCGACTCATGATGGCCGCCACTCCGCTCGCCGGGTTGCTGGGAGCCCTCGCCGTGATGCGCGACCGGCCCGACAGCGGCACGCTGCTCCGCAGCCTCAGCGGCCTCCCCACCCTGGTGCTGGTGGGCGACGAGGACCAGTTGACCCCGCCCCCAGTCGTGGAGGCGGTCGCAAAGGCGGTTCCCGGCGCCGGCTTCGAGCGGATTCCTGGTGCCGGCCACCTGGCAATGATGGAGCGTCCTGAGGCGGTTACCCCACTGTTGGCCGCTTTCCTCGCCGGGCTTCCCGGGATCCCCTGAGCTTGCAACTTTTTCGTGGCCCCCGGCGTCTTATCCCCTGAGCGACGGAGTTGCCGAGGATTGGCGCCGACGCTTGGCAGTACCCTCCTCCCACGCTCCGGGGCCGCGGCCATGCAGTTCGGTCCCGGGGCGTCTCTCCTTCCCCACGATCGCCGGCTCCCTGAATACAGAAACCCCCCTGATGACCGGGGGGTTTCGCACGAGCATCTGGGCCGGAGGCTACTTCTTGGGCCGCCCCGGCGGATTCTCGCTGTTGAATACCTCCTTGTTCTTGGCGATATAGGCCTGCTGATTGGCCGGAACGTCCTCCTCCGGATAGATCGCGGTGACTGGGCACTCTGGTTCGCAGGCCCCACAGTCTATGCACTCATCTGGATGGATGTATAGCATGTCCTCGCCCTCGTAGATGCAGTCCACGGGGCACACATCCACACAGGAGCGGTCCTTGACCCCAATACAGGCCTCGACGATCACGTAGGTCATGCAGCTGCTCCTCGTTCCTTGATTGCGACGGCTGCGACTGGGCTTTCGGCCGAGCTTCGCGAAAGTATGACTGCCCCCGGCGGCTCGGCGCAAGGGGCATGATTAGCTTCTGACGATGCGTCGTCTTGTGGTGCTGCTGCCCCTGCTCGCCGGGGTGGGGAACCTCCATGCCCAGGGTTGCGGGCCCGGCGGTCCGCTGGCCCTGGTTCTCTCCGGAGGCGGAGCCAAGGGGCTGGCCCATATCGGAGTACTCCGGGTCCTCGACAGTCTCCGCATCCGCCCGGACCTGGTGGTTGGTACCAGCATGGGCTCGATCGTCGGCGCCATGTATGCCAGCGGCTACAGCGGTCGAGCCATGGATTCCCTGGTCCGGTTGCTCCGCCTCCCCAGGCTCTTCCATACCATTTCGCCCCGTGCCCCGGAAGCGCTTGGCAGCCGGCCGGTTCTGGTGGGATGGGAGGCCGGGGGCGGGCGCTTCCAGCTGTCCCAGACCGCGGTCCATGAAAGTGAGGTCAATGCTCTCCTCAACGCTGGAATGATGCGGGGCAACCTGCTCGCGAGGGGCAACTTCGACTCCCTCCCCATCCCATTTCGTTCCGTCGCGACCGACCTCAAGGAGCGGGAGGAGCGGCTCCTGGCTGGGGGAGATCTGGCTCAGGCCGTTCGGGCCAGCATGTCGATCCCATTGGTCTTTGACCCGGTGCCCTTGAATGGCCGCTATCTCGGTGATGGGGCACTGGTCGCAAATATTCCTGTCGCCCAGGCCCGCCGGCTCGGGGCGCGCAGGGTGATCGTCTCGGACGCCACGGAACACCCCTCCGACACCCTGAACCTTGCCGCCCCGCTGGTCTTGGCCGAGCATGTGCTGGGGTTCCTCTTTAGCCAACCCCGGGACTCGCTGGGACCGGGCGACCGGCTGGTGCGACCGGACGTGGACGGCTTTGCCAGTCTCGATTTCCGGCGTCGTACCGTGGTCGATCTGATCCAGCGTGGCTACGCTGCGGCCCGCGACTCCCTGGCCGATTTCCCATGCCAACCCTCCGCACAAGATACCGGGCCCCGTGCGGTCCCGGTGCCGGTCGTCGGCTCGATTGAGGTGTCGGGTGGCAACAGCGCCGAACAGCGCCTGGTCCTCAATCAGCTATGGCTCCGCGCTGGAGTGTCCCTGGACCCGGAGCACCTCCGGCACGGCCTCCGGGCCCTGGGGCAGGTCGAGGAGATCCGCAGCGTGTGGCTGCATCCCTCCGGAACCGGGGATTCCCTGTCGTTTCGTCCCGAGATCCGACCTGCGTCGAATCTGCTGCTGGTGTCCGGGCTGGTTTACGACAATGACCTGGGAGGGAGAGTGTGGGTGGGCGGGCTCAATCGCGGGTTCCCGCTGCAGGGATTGACCGGTTCGGTCGCCGTCGGGCTCGGCGAATTGCGGCAGGATCTGACGTTCGGGCTGCGGCACTCCCGGATTGGAAGCCGTTTGCTGCAACCGACGGTGACCCTGCTGTTGGCCCGGGAGGACGTACGTCGGTTTGACGGGGGCGGTACCGAAGTCGCACCGGTCGAAACCCGGGAACTGGCCGCTTTCGCAGGGTTGGAGCAGGCTTGGGGTAGGGAGTGGCGGCTGGCCCTGGGTGGCCGACTGCATGCCTGGCACGAGTCGGTGGGGGGGTCGCGGACGGCGACCGGCGGCGTGTTGCGGGTCCGCAAGGATCCGCAGGACACGCCCACCGCGGTCGAAGTGGAGGCCTTGTGGACCGGAGTCTATCGCTCGTTCATCGCCAGAGTGGGAACCCGTGTCACCTTGTCCGAACGGGTCTCACTGGAGCCGAGGATTCGCTACGGCTGGGGTAGTGACCTCCCGCCCCAGGCGAGCTATCCCCTCGGCGGCGACGAGGGGTTTCCTGGCGAGCACATCGGTCAACAGCTGGGCGACCGGGAAGCCTACGCGGGCCTCGGCCTTCGGGTTCTGGTTCTGGGTCCGGTCGAATTCAGGATGGACATGATAGCCGGAAAGACCGGGATCGGTGGCCCGGCTATTCCCACTGGGCGACTCGGGCTTGGTGGCCACTTCGGCATTGGAGTCCGCACCCCGATCGGGCCGATCCGGGCCGAGTATGGTGTGAACCGGGAGGGCCATGGCGCGGCGTTTGTGCGGGTCGGGGAGTGGTTCTAGGGCGAATGAAACGTGACCCGGTGACGGGCGCGATCCAAAGCCGCCAGCCGGGTGGCAGAAGCGGAATTGAGTGCCTCAGGACTGGCTTAGCAGGTCCTTCTTGAAGCCCTCGCCGGGTCCGGGCTTGGGCCCGATCCAGCAGGCCAGGATCGCATCGGCGAACTCCTTTCC
>CALMOP010000206.1 GCA_937871775.1 uncultured Gemmatimonadota bacterium
GGTGCACGTTGCACTTCACGGCGATGAATTCTGCCTTGTCGTAGCTCGCCTGGAGCGGGGGGGCCCCGGGCGGCTGGGACTTGTTCCACTCGGGATTGGTCTTGGCCAGGGGGTGGATGTTGTGGGAGGTCTGATCGCTGTTGGCGATTTCGAGCGGCTGGCCGGTCTGGAGCACCGCCACGTGGGGGAGGTACTCGCAGCCCTTCTGCTCATAATGGACCGCGGCCTTGGGGGCCGAGCCGGGGGTGTCGCCCGCGGAGATGTAGACCACCACATTGGCGAGGGTGCTGTTGGGCCCGCTCACCACCGATTCGGTCAGCACTGGGGTCTCGTGCTGTTTGGCGCAAGTCGGCTCCTTTGCCATGTCGATGGGGTGCATCTTGGGCGGGGTGCCGGTGAAGGTTACGGTCCCGGTAATGCCCCCGGCACGGGGGGCCGCTGGGGCGGCGGCCGCGCCCAGCGCGGCGGCGCTCAACCCGGCGGTAGCCAGGGACCAGAGTTGTCTGGTATGCATCGTGAGTCACTTTCTCGACGGGGGCCGTCGGGTTACTCCTGCGGTCCGATCGGGGTCAGCTCGCTGGCATGGGAAGGCAGCCAGGCCTGCCACAGGGTGGCTTCAGGCGTCTGCAGCGGCTGCAGGGTTCGCAGGAAGTGCACCAGATTCCAGGCGTCTTCCGGCTGCAGGTTGTCCGCGAAGGATGGCATGGGGGTGCCATCCACCCCGGTCATGAAGATCCGGTACAGGTCCTCATTGGTGCTGCCGCACTTGAACCGGGAGCCGGCGGCAAAATTGTAGGGCCGGATCGGGTTGTCCTTGCTGTCCAGGAGCGTCGAGGCGGAGGGCCCGTCCCCGTGGCCAGCAGGGCCGTGGCACTTCCAGCACTCCATCTTCTGGAACGTCTCGCGGCCCTTAAGGATGCTCTCGATCGTCGCGGGCGTCTCCGCGGGGACGGCAATGGGAGTGCCCGGGCCCGCCTGCCAGCGTCCGGAGAAGGTCTTGACGTAGGCGACCAGGTCCTCGCGGGTGGTCTGCGAGAGTGGCAGCCAGGACGGCATGTTGGTGGCGACGAAACCGCGGGTGATCGAGTTGTAGAGGTCATTGTCGGTTGGCAGGGTGCCGGTGGGGGTGGAACGGCACTTGAACGCCGCGGATGTGAAGTCGCGGGGCCTGGGCTCGATCCACATCGCGTTCTCGCCCATGCCGTCCCCGGCCTTCCCATGACACCCGACACAGTAGCGGCGATACTCCTTCTTCCCGGCCGCCGCGTTCCCTGCATGGTGCGGCTGCATGGCCTGCCCGCTGGTGGGGGCCGGGCTCGTCGCCAGAATCAGAGCGCCGAGGCCGGCGGCCGCTGTCAGGATCGTGAGTCGCATGAGAGGCCTCCTCAGAAGTCGAAGTCGAGCGCCAGGAGCACGCTGGTGCCGTGGACGGCGGTGGCATGATCGGCGGGTTCGATCCCTACCCCGTTGCCGCTGAGCAGGACTGTGCCGATGGTCTTGGTGAATGACAGCTCACCTACCACTGCCAAGCCCGCCCGGCTGAGCATGATCGGATACCAGCGATAGCCGAAGGTAAAGGCATCAGTGTCGCCGTAGTTGTTCGCTTCCGCGGGGTCCACCTGCTGGGACATCCGCACGAGTTCGCTGCGGTGGGTCAACACCAGCTGGGGATTCACATAGTAGTGCAGTTCCACCAGGCCACTGTTCCACTCGGCGTCCTTGGTGCCGCTGGTCAGCTCCACGGGGTCCTGAGCGTGCTGCACCAGGGGAATGATTTCCAGGTTCCCAAGGAAGAAGTCGCCAACGGCGCCGATGCGGGAGAAGGTCTTGTAGTCGCTTCCAGTGCCCGGGATATCCTCCGGGCTGACGCCGGGGGTCTGCAGGAAAGTGGTCGGCCGCCGTCCCAGGTATCCGTACAGGCCGATGCGCTGCACACCGAGCCTGCCGGCGTCGAACGCCTGGCTGAGGTTGCCGTAGAGATCGTAGCTCTTGCCCGCCGGCAGTCCGGGCACGCCGTCGGTGCTGCCCAGCACTGCCGCGGTGAACCGGGTATAGCTGTTGTCGGAATGGCCCTGCCACTCGGCGCCGATCTGGTTGTCCCCAAGGCCGAAGTCGGTGGCGTCGCCCGGGGCAAGGAAGTGGTAACTCTGGTAGGGGCCGCCTTCCCCCGACAGGTTCATGCCCCGCTTCTCGGACAGCATGTTGTCCAGCTCGAACTTGCCCACCTTGAGGTTGGCCCAGGGCGACTTGAACAGATTGTCGAACCGGACGAACGCGGCCTCGATGCCCACGCCTTCACCGTCCTCGAGGGTAGGGACGAAGCCGAAACTGATATCCTTGTACAGGGTGCCCATCATCAGCAGGTCGGCCCCGGAGATGTCGAACCCGGACACGGTGAGGGTCTTCTCCACCGTGCCACCGGCGCCGTCATCGACCGGCTGATCGGTGGTTCGCTCCATTCGCCACTGCGGGGTGGTCCGGACGGCAAAGGGGATGTAAGCGGGATTCTGCCAGATGGGTGAGTCACGGTCGTTGCCGAGCTGGTAGCCCTGGTCCTTGAACCGCTGGCCAAAGACGTTCAGCTCCGGCCAGGCGGTATGACAGGCCGAGCAAGGGAGGCTGTACTTGCGGGCAAAGGCGGGGATGGCCTTGGCGGTGTGCATCCCCAGAGTGAGGGCCCGCTCCGCCGCGTTTCCGGTTCGGGCGCGCACGTAGTCTGCGGCCAGTTCGGTGACGTCAGGCGGCGCGGTCGTGCGCCGGGCAGGGGCCGTCGCCGCAGCGACAGTTGGCGGCACGGCGAGGACCACCAGCACCCCGAGCCCGGCGGCGCCGAGGCTCCGAGGCCACGGGGAGCGGGTGCGATCGCCCAACGACCGGTGCATCATAAGCGCCTCCGAAGATGGGGCAGCGGGGAGCGCGAGGGCAGCGCTCGGAGTTCCCACGGAACCTGCGTGTCGCGATACGAACGGACACTGGAGCGACCCAGACAACTGCAGCGCGGTGAGTGCGGGGTAACCCTGCTCACGCGCCATGTGTGATACGGGGAATGACTGCCCTTGTCAAGATTTCGGCTGGAAGCAACTGTAGACGCAACTCAATGAAGATTAACGGAAGATGAACAGAAGATTTTCAGGTGCGCGTCCAGGACTACCGAGCATGGAGAAGGGCGTCATGAAAGCACGCCGTCGAGCTGTAGCGCGACGCGAGCGGCCGGCCTGAGTTGGCGCTCAGTGTCTCAGTGTGTCGAGTAGCCAGCGGTGGATGACCGGGTTTCCCGCTACCACTTCCCCATGCTCGATTCCGAGGTCGCGGCCGGCCGCATCGGTCACCCTGCCGCCCGCCTCCCGGACCAGCAGGGTGCCCGCGGCGATGTCCCAGGCCGACAAGCGCTGTTCCCAGAAGCCGTCGAACCGGCCCGCCGCCACGTCGGCGAGATCGATGGCGGCGGAACCAGGGCGGCGGATCCCGGTGGCGCGCCGGGCCACCCGGTCGAACTGGGCCAGATACTGCTCCAGCCGCGAGAAGTCCCGGAACGGCACCCCGGTGCCGATCAGCGCGTGAGCCGGATCCTCGATGCGGCTGACCCGAAGCCGGCTGTCGCCCTCGTAGGCACCGCCGCCCCGGGTGGCGGTGCTCAAACGGTTCAGGGGGACGTGCAGTACTACCGCGGCGATCGACTCGCCCTCGAGTACCGCCGCGATGCTGACCGCCCAGGCGGGATAGCGATGCAGGAAGTTGGTGGTGCCGTCGAGCGGATCTACCACCCAGACCAGCCCGCCGGTGACCAGGTCAGGACTCAGCTCCTCGCCCACGACGCGGCTGTCGGGGGCGCCGCGGCGCAGCGCCTCGGTGATGATCGCTTCGGAGTTCCGGTCCACCTCGGTAACCCAGTCGGCTCGGCCCTTGGCGGTCCACCCGCTGGGGTCGGCCGGGGCCACCGAGCGGAGATAGGTCCCGGCGGCTTCCGCCGCGGCCCTGGCAATCGTTAGTAAGTCGTTGTATGGTGGCATCTTGTGTCACTCTTCCTGGTCCGATACCTTGCCACAATGCCACGCATCTTTTCGGGAATCCAGCCCTCTGGTGAACTGCACATCGGCAACTGGCTCGGCGCGGTGCAGAACTGGGTCCGGCTGCAGGACAGCTATGACTGCATCTATTGTGTAGTCGACCTCCACGCCATCACGGGGAAGTACGACGCCGAGAGTCTGTCCCGGCGAACCTGGGACATGGCGGTGGGCCTGCTGGCCGCCGGGATCGATCCCGGCCGCGCTACCCTGTTCGTGCAGTCGCATGTGCCGGAGCACTCCGAGCTGCAGTGGCTGTTCAACACCGTCACGCCGATCGGTGAACTGGAGCGGATGACCCAGTTCAAGGATAAGGCGACCCGGTTCGAAAGCGTTCCCGCCGGGCTGCTCACCTACCCGGTGCTGATGGCGGCCGATATCCTGCTGTATCGCGCCGACCTGGTGCCGGTGGGCGAGGATCAGGTGCAGCACCTGGAGCTGGCCCGGGAGATCAGCCGCAAGTGGAATGCGGAATTCGGTCGGGGCATGGATTACTTCCCGGAACCCAAGCCGCTGCTGACCGAGGCCAAGCGGATCGTGGGACTGGATGGCCAGGGCAAGATGTCCAAGAGTCTGGGCAACACCATCGGCCTGCTGGAGCCGCCGGAGGATGTGTGGGCCAAGCTGCGCCCCGCCAAGACCGATCCGGCGCGGGTTCGGCGCCAGGATCCCGGGACCCCCGAGCACTGTAATATCTACTCGTTGCATCGGTATTTCTCGCCGCCGGGGACCGTGGAGACCGTGGCGGGCAACTGCCGCGGGGCGCTGTGGGGGTGCCTCGACTGCAAGCAGGTCCTGGCGCAGCATCTGAACACGGCGCTGGCACCCATCCGGGACCGGGCTGCGGAGCTGGAAGCGCACCAGGGTCGGGTACAGCAGATCCTGGGGGACGGGGCCAGTCGGGCCCGGCGCATCGCCCGGGAGACGCTGGCATTCGTCCGGGAGCACATGGGACTGCTGCCGCCGACCACCACCTGAGGCAGGGAACATGGAGAAGATCATCCGGGCAGCGGTGGAGCGGGGGGCCTCCGATCTGCACATCAAGGCCGGGGACGTGTTCCGGGCCCGCATCAACGGCAAGCTGGTGCCGCTCACCAAGCAGCGGCTGACCCCGGACCAGACCCGCCAGATCGCGCTCAAGCTGCTGGCGACGGATGGCGACCGGTCGCGGCTGGACCTGCTTCGGGATTTCGACTGCTCCTGGGGCATGCCCGGGGTGGGCCGGTTCCGGGTCAACGTGCTGCGGCAGCGCAGTTCGTTCATGATCGTCATGCGGGTCATTCCGTTCACGATTCCCACCATCGAGTCGCTGCGGCTGCCGCCGGTCGCGGGTCGGCTGGCCGAACTGGAACAGGGCCTGGTGCTGGTCACGGGAGTGTCGGGCAGTGGCAAGAGCTCCACGATGGCGGCGATGATCAATCACATGAATCAACAGACCCATCGACACATCATCACCATCGAGAACCCGATCGAATTCCTGCACCGGGACGTGCAGTGCTCCGTCACCCAGCGCGAGGTCGGGGTCGATACCGCCAGCTTTGCCTTCGGCCTGCAGGCGGCGCTGCGCCAGGATCCCGACGTCATCGTGATCGGCGAAATCGGGGATCCCGAGACGCTGGATACCGCCGTCAAGGCCGCGGAGCGGGGCCACCTGGTCCTGTCCACCCTGCCGAGTTCCGATGCGGTGCACGCGCTGAGCCGACTGTACTCGATGCTGCCGGGCCCGGAACGGGAGATCGGACTGGTCCGCCTGTCCGAGATGCTGCGTGGCATCGTGGCCCAGCGGCTGCTTCCGCGGCAGGGCGGTGACGGCAGGATCGTCGCGGTCGAAGCGCTCATCCCCACTCCCGCGATCAAGCAGATTTTGCGGGACCCCGAGCGCGTCGGTACTCTGCGATCCATGATGGCCGACGGCGGGGCGGCGGGAATGCAGACCTTCGCCCAGCACGCCGCCCGGCTGCTGGAGACCGGCGAGATCGGGCCCGAAGCCGCGCAGGCGCTGGGCGGGTGACGGCCCAGCAGCTGCTGGAGCGGCTGCTGGCCCTGCCCAGGGAGGCCGGTACCCCCGCGGCCGCCGCGGCTCGGGCACTTCTGAGCGAGCACTTGATCCGCCTGGGCTGGTCGGTACGGACTCAACCGTTCCGATTCCAACCGAGTGTGTTGCTGGCCCTCCCCGCGCTGGGAGGCGGGCTGGGCTGGCTGATGTTGCTGGAGCTGCCGCTCCTCATGCTCCATACCCTGCCGGCTTGGACCGCCTCCCTCGTCTGGCTGACCGGGCTGGCGGCGCTGGTGCTGGTCGCCGGGGGCCTGGGTTCCGGGGTGGCAATCCCGGGCGCGGAATCACGGGAGGATGCCAACCTGCTTGCCACCCGGGGTGCCGGACCGGTCCGCCGCTGGCTGGTCGCTCACCTGGACACCAAGGCGCAGCGGCAGTCGATGGCTGGCCGACTGGTCGCGGTCTGGCTCGCGGTGGTTGCGACGCTGACCGTGACGCTGCTGACGGTGCTGCGGGTCAGCAGCGAAGGTCCCCTGGCGGTGGGGCCGGTGGCGGCTGGGGCCGGCACCGTGCTGCTGGCGGGGTGGTTGCTGGGACGGGGTCGACTGGCGGGAACCTCGCCGGGAGCCCGGGACAACGGCACCGGACTGCTGGCGCTGCTGGTGGCTGCGGCCGCGACCCGCGACCCCTCGCTGGGATTGCTGCTGACTGGCGCCGAGGAGTTCGGATTGGCGGGGGCCCGGCATTTCGCGGACCGGGAGGACCTGTCCGGCGTGGAAATCATCAATGTCGACACCGTGACCGATCGGGGACGCCTGGTCCTGGTGGTGCACGACCGTCCGGGTCGGGAGCTGGCGGGCCGGTTGCAGCCGGCTCTGATCTCCGCAGGCCTGGCGCCCACAGTCCGCCGGTTGCCGCTCGGCATCCTGGTCGACAGTCTGCCGTTCGCCAGGCGGGGTGTGCCCTCCCTCACCGTGGCGCGGCTGGACTGGGAGGACCTCAAGCGGCTCCACACGCCGCGGGATACTCTGGAGCACCTCGGGCTGGACACCGCCGAGTCGATCGGGTTGGCGCTGGCGGGACCGCGTTGACATTCGGGATGCCCCGTCTAGCTTTCGCCTGAGGATACACCGGGGCCCCCAGCGGGGGCCCCTGCTTTTTTGCCCGTAGGCCGGGTGCGACCCGGCGAGTGAGGCCCATGTTCGGTCCCAAGACGCATTGTGTGGTGGTGGTCGGCGCCCAGTGGGGTGACGAGGGCAAGGGAAAGCTGGTCGATGTCCTGGCGGAACGGGCGGACTACGTGGTCCGCTACCAGGGCGGAGCCAACGCCGGTCACACGGTGTGCATCGGGGAGTCCCAGTTCATCCTGCACCAGATCCCCTCCGGTATCCTTCACGAGCGATGCACCTGCGTTGTGGGCAACGGGGTGGTACTCGATCCCGAGACCCTGTTCACCGAGCTGGACGGACTACACGCCCAGGGGGTCGCCACCGCGGGCCGGCTGTTCCTCTCGGATCGGGCCCACCTGGTGCTTCCCTACCACAAGCTGCTGGACCGGGCCCACGAGAAGAGCCAGAACATCGGCACCACCGGCCGTGGCATTGGTCCGACCTATGAGGACAAGATCGGTCGCCGCGGCATCCGGGTCGGGGACCTGCGCCACCGCGAGGCAGTCCGGGCGCTGTTGTCGGAGCGGGTGGGACGGGCCAACCAGCTGCTGGGCGTGATGGGGGCGGCCGAGCGGGCGGTGGAGGCGGAACACCAGGAGCTGGTGGATCGACTGGCGCCGCGGCTGCTGCCCCTGACCGCCGACACCGGTCTCATGGTGCACCAGGCGCTGGGGCAGGGGCGCCGGGTCCTGCTGGAGGGTGCCCAGGGTGCCCTGCTGGATGTGGATCACGGGACCTACCCGTTCGTGACCTCCTCCAATACCACCGCGGGCGGTGCCGCGATCGGGGCGGGGATCGGCCCCACGGCCATCGACGAGGTCCTGGGGGTGGTCAAGGCATACACCACCCGGGTGGGCAATGGGCCGCTCCCGACCCAGGCCGAGGCTGGCGTCGAGGATGAGCTGCGCAGGCTGGGCGGCGAGTTTGGTGCTACCACCGGCCGGCCGCGGCGCTGCGGCTGGTTCGACGCGACGGTGGTACGCTACTCGGTGCGGGTGAATGGGCTCACCGGTCTGGCGGTGACCAAGCTCGACGTTCTCGACACCTTCGCCGAGATCCCGGTGGGTACCGACTACCTGGTCGATGGCGCGGCGTGTGCGGAACTGCCGGCCGATGTCCGGGATCTGGAACGGGTCACCCCGCGCTACGAGCGGCTGCCCGGATGGCGGCGGCCCACGACCGCGGCCCGTCAGCTCGCCGACCTGCCGCCCGAGGCCCGCGCCTACCTCGACCGGCTGCAGGATCTCTCCGGCGCCCCGATTCGTTATGTGAGCGTGGGGACCCGGCGCGATCAGATCATCGAAGTGTAGTGCCCAGGGCCCTGGGCACTGGGCACTCGAACTCCCTTGCCGCCTGAGCTCCATGACCGAATCCACCACCGTCCTGGTCGTCGGCGCCGGCCCCTGCGGACTGGCCGTCGGGGTCGCGGCCCATAATGCCGGGGTCCCCTGCATTCTGCTCGACCGACGTACCGTGGTCTCGACCATCGAGCGGTACCCTCTCAGCATGACCTTCTTTTCCACGCCGGAAAAGATCGAGATCGGCGGGGTACCGTTCATCGCCAGCCACGAAAAGCCGACCCGCCGGGATGGGCTGCTGTACTACCGCCGGGTGGCAGAACACTTCGGCCTGGATGCACGCCCCGGCGAGGAGGCGACCGCCGTGACCCGGCGCGGGGCGGGCGGATTCACGGTGGAGGTGCAGCGCCGCCATGACCGGGTGACCTATCGGGCCACGGCGGTCGTCTTTGCGACCGGTTACTACGACTGGCCCAATCTGCTGGGCGTGCCCGGCGAGTCGCTGCCCCACGTGGCCCACTACTTCATCGAGGGGCATCGCCACTGGCACCAGCGGGTGGTGGTCATCGGAGGGGGCAACAGCGCCGTGGACGCAGCACTCGAATGCTGGCGGGCCGGCTCCCGGGTCACGCTGGTCCACCTGTTCGAGGGCTTCGACCAGGCGGTCAAGCCGTGGGTGCTGCCCGACATCACCAACCGGCTGAAGGAAGCCAGCATCGAAGCCCGCTGGCGGACCCGGGTGGTGGAGATCACTCCCCGGGCGGTGCTGGTCGAGCCGGCGCACGGCGGGGCTCGGGAAGAAATTCCGGCGGACGCGGTGCTCGCGATGACCGGCTACTACGCCAACACCGACCTGTTGAGCCGTTTGGGTGTGCCCGTGGATCCGGGCACCGGCATTCCGGCTCATGACGAGACCACCATGCAGACCCCGGTGGCGGGCTGCTATCTGGCTGGGGTGATCGCCAGCGGCAAGGACGCCAATCGGCTGTTCATCGAGAACGCCCGGGGGCACGGCGAGCTGATCGTGCGGGACATCCTGGCCCGGCGCTGAGCCCGACTGCGACCCCACGCCGTGGCCCCGGCTCAGATCCGGTTGCGCTCGTAGATGAGGTTGCGGGGAACCAGCCACCATTCGCGGGTGCGAGTCAGGACGGCGCCGCCATTGACGCTCTGATCGGCACGGTCGGCCGCCAGGGTGGCGATGATGCGGACCCCGGTGATCTGGTCGTAGTTGTTGCTGGCGTCGCCATCGGTGCCATTTGCCGCAGTCAATTCCTCGCCGTCCAGGAATCCCAGGGCGACATCAAATCGTTGCACCCCGGTCCCGAATGCCTGCCCCACCAGTGCCCCGGTGGGGTCGAGTTGTTCCGCGCGCATGAGGGTGGTGCCCTGGCGCCAGTAGGCGACCAGGGCCAATCGCTGGACGAAGGGTCCGTTCGCCGGGATGACCAGACCCCCGCCGGTTCCGGCTGGCCGACCCAGCAGGGTGACGGTTGAGGTGAACTGCAGCCGGTACCCGCCGGTGACCGGTGTGATCCCGGTGAGCAGCAGCAGCCGGCGTTCAGTGCCGACCTGGAATCGGACCAGGTCTCCCGCGGCGAGGGCCGGCGCGGGGCCCCCGGTGTTGATCTCCAGGCAGGTTGCGCCGCATGCCCCGTTGGGAAAGTTCGGGGTCGGCAGGGTTGGATACACTGGCGCGGCGGCTGGCGCGTAGGGGACCCGGAGCATGGTGATGGTGTCGTTCCAGACCGCCAGGGAGCCCCAGCCAGGCCGGGACTCGACCCCGACGCCGGTCTCCTGGATGTCGCGCTCCAGGCCGGTGCCGATGAACCGGGCATTGCGCTCGATGCCGTCACGCAGGGTCAGGGCCCGGGTGTTGCGCCACGAGGTGAGGGCCAGCGACATGCCGGCGCTCAGCACCAGGACGCCGATGACCATGGCGATCATCAGTTCGACCAGGGTGAAGCCCGCCGGGCGGGCCCGGGCCACCGGTGTCATGGTCGGTAGATCAGGGTGATCAGCTGGATCGGCCGAGGACCCCGCGGATAGCCGACGGCGACCGAGACCCGGAGCAAATGCGGACCATCCGCGGTGACCGTGGCAGTCCGGGTATAGTAGCCAGCCGCGGTGGCCTGTCCCCGCTCATTCACCGCGATTCCCGCCTCGGTGGCGAGGGTGGCCGGGTCCCGACCGCGCAGCGCCTCCAGATGGGAGTTGGCGATGGCGGTCGCGACATCGCGATTCTCGGTGTCATGCTGACTGCTCAGGAGCAGCGACTGGGTTCGGGCGAGCGCCATGAGGCCGATGGACAGCATGGCCATGGCGATCAGCACCGAGACCAGGGTGAAGCCCCTCCGCCCGCGCCGGCGGGTCACTGCCAGGTGCCGTGGTCGAGGGTCCACACCCGCATCGCCCCGGCGCCGCTCACGGTTACCGCTAGCACGACACTGGGGTCCTCGGACGACGTGAGGTAGATCGCCCCGCTGCTGCCGAACGGGTCGGTCAGCCCGCGGGTGTTGAAGTCCACCCGGGAGTCGGCGAGCGACACTGCCCCCACCCCAGGAAATCCCGGGACGGCCGGGGCGCCGCCTCGGCCGAACACGACATGCCCCTCCAGGGCCCGACCCCGGAACACTGCCACGGAGTCGCGTTCGGCCTGGGACTGGTCCAGGACCAGGTCGCGGTTGATATCGAGGAATGCGTCATACCGGGAGGCAGCCGGGGCCACCAGTACCCGGGTCAGGCTCCGGGTCGCAAGCGCGCGGGAACGCACCACCTCGAGGTCGGTGACAAGCTGGTAGGCGGCTTCCCGGACCAGACGACCCTCACTGGGCCGGAGCCGGGGGAGTGCGAACCCGGCCATGATGCCGACCAGGGTCATGATGATGAGAGCTTCAACCAGCGAAAAGCCGGCACGGGATTGAATGCGCATGTCAGTATACCGGGCGAAAGGCGATCTGGACCACGCTGCCGACGGTAGGGGTGCCGGGAGGCAGCCGGTTGGGATCCCGCAACTGCAGATCGAACTGCCAGTCACGAGAGGGGGGATCGTAGTAGGTCCGCCAGGACCACCGGCGACGGGCCGCGTATCGGCTCTGGAACAGGGACACCAGCGAGCCGCGGTACACCATGGTGCGCCCGCTGCCCCAGGCCTCCAGGAACCTGGGGAAGTTCTCGAGGCCGCCGCCGTAGTTGGAATTGGCGGGCACCAGCGGCGGCGGCGCCGTGGGAGTGCAGCTGATGGCCTGCCAGTCGCAGGGGGTGGCGGAATGGCCAGCCGCGACCGCCGCGTAAACCGAGTCCCGTGACGCCGCGGTCGGCACGGTGTAGGTCTGGGTGGCGCCTTCGGGATTTCGGGCCGCTGACCAGCCATTGGCAGCGTCGTTCCACGACGACGACAGGAAGGTGACGGCGTCGCTCAGCAGGGCCGCCGGCTGCCAGACCCGGCTGTTGTAATTCCCCTGGACATACAGGGGGCGGTCGGTGGCGAGGGAGAGTGGGCCGCCCAGTTGGGCTCCGTTGACCAGTCGGACGGCGGGGTAGTCCCGGCTGGTATTCAGGTTGGGGCTGCCCCCGCTGGGAGCGGCGCTATTAATGAACGTGATATAGATGATCTGGGTGGCACGGCGGGCCGGATCGCCGGCGATCCAGGCATTCAGGCCTGCGAGATCGATGTCCAGCAGGTCCACCCCGATGTGCTCCCGACCCTCATGGAAGGCGTCCGGCCGGAACCGGAAGATGCCGGGGCACTCGGTCGCGGCGGCGGGCAGCAGCCGGCCACCGGTGCGGAAGGTACCCGAGGGCGATACCGCGCCGGGATTGGCGAAGGCGCCGGCGCACCCCAGTGCGATGTTGTTGAGGTCGACGGTGATGTGCCAGTCCGCCTTCCAGGCGAACTTGACCGCCATCGCCTCGGGGGTATCGCCGGCGCGGCGAGGCGACACCAGCTCGATGGCCGGCAGGCCGGCCGGCAGCGGCAGCCGCAGCGGCCGGACCCCATGCGCTGCGGTCATGACCCGGCCGTTGAAGCTGGTGTTGCTGGCGTTCACGAACGCGGCGGGCGACGGCAGGCTCCGGCTGTCGAAGCTGAGCCGGACCGGCACCCCGCTGGCGTTGTTGATGTACACCCCCGCGCGTCGATCCGTGTACGCCTTGCGCTGCCAGTAGAGGTTGCCCGGGGTGGTGATCATGTCCGCGAAGTACTGGTTGTCCGAGGAGAGGTAGATGTTGCTGTTGCTGTGGACCCAGCCCGCGAAGTCCAGCCGGGGGCCGTTGTGGATCTCGAGATCGTCCTCGTAGAACACCCCGAACTGGAACAGCGGGATGGCCTGGGCGTTCACCGTGACCACGGCGTCAGCCCGGCTGCGGAGGGCGTCCACCGCGGTGACGGAAATGTCGATCTGCTGGTTGAGGGCGATCAGGCCGGTATAAGGTCCGTTGGCGATGGTGCCCGGGACTGGAGCGCCGCTGGCGACTCCCGCGACCGAGACGGTCGCTCCCGGGATGGACGGGGCGGTGAGCGCAGCCAGATCGGACGACGAGACCACCCCGTCCTCCACCGCGACCGCCAGTTGCGCCATCACGGCATCGGCCCCGCCTTCGGCGGCATGGGTCACCCGGGCGGCGCGGTAATCGATCCCCGAGGCCCGCTGGATCATCATGTGGGAGAGCAGGGAGGCCGCGATCAGCCCGGCGACCATGACCAGGAGCAGAATGGTGGCCTCGAGCGCGAACCCACGGCGATCACCCAGGGTGCCGGTGACCCTCCGGACCAACGGGGAGGTGTGAAGCAGACCCATTGCTGTTTCCTCCAGGCGGCCGGGCTGTCTCCGGGAGACCCCTAGCTTTGCGTCCCGCCGTCGCCGACGGTTTGCCGTGTTTCTGGCGCCGGAGGTTCCGGCCATGCCTAGTATCGGCCCTGCCCCTCCGGGGTGGAGTGACCCAGCGCACTGGCCAGGCGACTGCTTCTTGCGCTGACCAAGAGATCGACAGTGGCGCTGTGCGCTCCGCCGGGGTGCCTTGGCGCCCGAGGGCAGTGACGGAAGCGATCGTGAATAAAGGACTTCCGGCACCCTCGCTTGATCCTGACGGGCCACATCTCTAGCTTTGGGCTCGCTTTTGTGGCCCGATTCCCCGCCACCCCTCACGGTTCGATGGCTGATACCACCCTGATGGAAAAGCTGGTGTCGCTCTGCAAGCGGCGCGGCTTCGTGTTCCAGTCTTCGGAGATCTACGGCGGCCTGGGCAGCGTCTGGGACTACGGTCCCCTGGGTGTCGAGCTCAAGAAGAACGTCAAGGACCGCTGGTGGCGGGCCATGGTGCACGCCCGGGACGACATCGAGGGGATCGATGCGGCCATCCTGATGCACCCTCGGGTCTGGGAAGCCTCGGGTCACGTCGCCGGGTTCACCGATCCGCTGGTGGACTGCAAGACCTGCAAGGCCCGGTTCCGGGCCGACAAGGTGCAGGATGCCCAGTGCCCCCAGAAGCCCAGCAAGAAGCCCGGTGAGCACAGCACCTGCCAGCTGACCGAGCCCCGCATGTTCAACCTGATGTTCAAGACCTTCATGGGTCCGTTGGAGGAGCAGGCGGCCGTGGTCTACCTGCGACCCGAGACTGCCCAGGGGATCTATGTCAACTATCAGAACGTCCTGAACGCATCGCGCCAGAAGGTGCCGTTCGGGATTGCCCAGATCGGCAAGGCATTCCGGAACGAAATCACCCCCGGGAACTTCATCTTCCGGACCCGGGAATTCGAACAGATGGAGATGCAGTTCTTCGTGAAGCCGGGGACCGACCAGGAGTGGTTCGAGCGCTGGCGGGGCTGGAGGATGGAGTGGCACCATGCGATCGGTCTGACTCCTGCCAGGCTGCGCTGGCACCCCCACGGACCCGGGGAACTGGCCCACTACGCCAAGGCTGCCTACGACATCGAGTATGAATTCCCCTTCGGGTGGAACGAGATCGAGGGCATCCATAACCGCAGCGACTTCGACCTGGGCCGGCACCAGGAATACTCCGGGAAGAAGCTGGAGTACTTCGACCAGGCCGCCAACGAACGCTACCTGCCCTGCATCGTCGAGACCTCGGCGGGCGCGGACCGGGTGACGCTGACCCTGCTGGTCGATGCCTACCACGAGGACGAAGTGGAAGGCGAGACCCGGGTGGCCCTCCGGTTCCACCCCTCGGTGGCGCCCATCAAGGCGGCGGTGCTGCCGCTGGTGAAGAAGGAGGGCATGCCCGAACTGGCAGACCGGATCTACCACGACCTGAAGCGTCAGTTTCCCTGCTTCTACGATGACAGCGGGGCCATCGGGCGGCGCTACCGGCGCATGGATGAGGCCGGTACCCCGTTCTGCTGTACCATCGACGGCCAGACCCTTCAGGACGGGACGGTCACGGTGCGGGAACGTGACGCCATGACCCAGGTCCGGGTCCACCAGGACCAGCTCGGCGGCTGGGTTCGGGAGCGACTCGGTTGACGATTGACGATTGACGATTGAGGGCCAACGGCTGATGGCTGACGGCCAACAGCCAACCGGAGGCGAAATCCGATACGCCGATTTCGAGTCGCTGGTGCGTCGGCTCGAACAGGAGGTACCGGCGCAGTTTCTGGAGGGCGTCGAGGGTATCGAAGTATCCCGGAAGACGGTCCCCCACCCTGAACGCGCCGACGTTTACACCATGGGGGAGTGCATCCCGTTGCCATCGGAAGGAGGGGCGGGGAGCCAGGCGATCCACAGCCGGGTGGTCTTGTACCACGGTTCGTTTCTCGCGCTGGCCCACCTGGCAGAACCGTTTGATTGGCGGGCCGAGGCGTGGGAGACGCTCACCCACGAGCTGCGACACCACCTGGAATGGCGGGCTCATGCCCCGGACCTCGAAGCCTTCGACTGGGCGGCCGAGCAGAACTTTGCCCGCGGGGATGGTGAGCCGTTCGATCCGGATTTCTCGCTGTCCGCCGAGGCGGTGGCCATCGGGGTGACCCGGATCGACGACGACTATTTCCTTAATATGGAAGTTCCCGGGGTGCCGGTGGAAGTCCGGTTTGCCTGGCACGGGACAGCGTACGTGGCCCCGGTTCCCTCGGAGGCCCGTCTCCCGGCCTTCCTGACAGTGGCCGGAATTGGTGAGCCACCCCCGGGAGGCCTGATCCTGGTGCTCCGGGAACGGCGGGTCCTGTGGCAGCTCTTTCGAAGGTCGGGGAAGGCCTTCGTCGGTCGGGTGGCGGCCCGTCCCGCCCTCGGGGGAAGCGGGCTATCTTTCCCCCCGCGGGCCTGACCCGCCGGATCGAGGAATCCATGTTGAAGTGCGCGCTCGTGGTCGCCGGACTGCTGGGCCCCACCGTGCTGCTCGCTCAGGGGTCAGACCCCGGCTACCGGCTCGGCATTGTCAGTGAGTCCGGGGATATCGTCACCTGGTTGCGCCCCGGAGACGGCACCCTGAGCCGGGACCGCGTGGTCCAGGTCGGGATCATGCCAACGGATATCGACGGCCCCCACAACATCACGGTCTCCCCGGATCAGCGTTTCTATTATGTGTCCGTAGCGCACGGCACTCCGTTCGGCTCGCTGTGGAAGCTGGACGCCGCCACTGATACCCTGGTAGGCCGGGCCCCTCTGGAGATGTTCCCTACCACGATTTCGCTGACCCCCGACGGGGAACTCGCCTTCGTGGCCAACTCGGATTTCTACGGGGATCACCCGCGGGCCAACGTGGTGTCGGTGGTGCATACACCGACCATGAGCACGATCACCCATATCGCCGCCTGCGACATGCCCCATGGGGTGAAGGTGAACCACGCCGGCAGCTCCGTCTACATCTCCTGCATGAACAGTGACGAGCTGCTGGAGATCGAGGTGGCCACCTTGCGGATCACCCGCCGCGCCGCCACCGGGGAAGCCATGAAGGCCATCGCGGGCATGGATCACGGTGCCATGAACCACGCGCCCCAGTCCTCCGCCAGCAGCCCCAGCTCTCCCGCTCCCGACCACAGCTGCATGCCCACGTTCGTCTCGGTCTCGGCCGACGACCGGACCCTCTACCTGGCCTGCAATCACGGCAACTCCCTGCAGGTCTGGGACGCGGCCACCCTCGAGAAGCGGAGCGAGATTTCGCTCGGCGCCGGGGCCTACAACGTGGAGCCCTCCCCGGATGGTCGCTGGATCATCGTCACCAACAAGAAGGCGCAGAGCTTCAGCCTGGTCGACGCGCACTCGTTGAGCGAGGTCGTCCGGGTCCCCACCACCAAGAAGATTGTCCATGGGGTGGCCTACTCCCCCGACGGCCGTTATGCCTTCGTCAGCCAGGAGTCGATCGGGGCCGACCCCGGCGCGGTGGACATGTTTGACCTGACCACCCGCAAGGTCGTCGCTACCACTCCGGTCCCGGCGCAGCCGACCGGGATCACGGTGCTCCGGACTCATCCCTGAACCGCAGCCGTCGGAAGACCTCTCCTCCATGACCCACGAGACCACCACCACCCTCCCCGCGGCCGAGGTCCTCCGCCGCGCCAAGCAGTTCTTCCAGGGCCGGGTCCCCGGCAACGCCGCCTTTCCCGAACGCGAAGGGCCGACCTGGCTGACGCTTCGGGGCCAGGGCGGCGAGGAGATTGCCCTCGCCATTGTGCCGGGATCCGGAGCGACCCGGATCCGGGCGTCCACACTCTTCTTCGACCAGGCGGTTGGGCGGTTCTTCTCTACGCTGCCCGCCGCGGAGGGTGCCGCGTGAGCCAGATACCGATCCGAGTCATGGTGGAGGACGCCTGGGACCAGGTCGAGCTCAGTCTCGATCCGAGTCACACTATAGCGGAGGTCAAGACCCAGGCGTTGGCACTCACCCATCGCCGCCATCCCGGCTCGGAGTATCTGGTCAAGTTCCGGGGGGCCGAGCTGCTGGACGAGGGCCGGAGTCTCACCGAGTGCGGAGTCGTCCCCAACGGCGCCCTGATCGTCATGCCGCGCCGCCGCCAACCGGTCCGTTGAGTCCGGCGCCGGATCGGGTGCGGGGCCGCATGGCTACCGTGATCGCCGTCGGGGCGTTGAGTCTCGACGGCCTCCTGCTGGTGTGGGCCGGAAGCTGGAGCGGCTCCCCAGGGCTGGCGCTGGGTGGCGTGGTCTGCCTGGCCCTCGGCGGACTGGTGGTGCTGGCCTGGCGACGGCACCGCCGAGCCGCGGCGGCAGTGGCCGCGGCCCGACGGGAGCTGCTGGAGGACGTGGAGTCGCTGCGGCAGCTGATCAGCAGGTAATCATGGCGATCCCCGTCTTCTCCCACCCGGATTGTCTGGCGCACGACCCCGGCCCCGGCCACCCGGAAACCCCGGCGCGGCTGGCCGCGGTACTGGCGCGGCTGCGGGTCGAGCCCAGCGCCCGGCTGGTGGAAGCGCCGCCCGGCGACCGCGACGCTCTCCGCCGGGTGCATCCCGAAGCGCACCTTGCCGAACTGGAGGAGTTGTCCCGGGCGGGCGGCGGGAGTGTCTCCCTGGACACCTGCGCCAATGGGGCCAGTTGGGCCGCGGTGCTGGGCGCGACCGGTGCGCTGGCTGCCGCTATCGAGGCCGCACACGCTGGGGGCACCCACAGCTTCGCGGCCGTCCGCCCGCCCGGGCACCATGCGTTGGCCAACCGTGCCATGGGGTTCTGCCTGGTCAACAACGTGGTGGTGGGCGCGCGAGAAGCCCAACGGCTGGGGCGGGACCGGATCCTGATCATCGATTGGGATGTGCACCATGGGAATGGAACCCAGGCACTGGTCGAGGCCGATCCCACGGTTCGCTACGTCTCGCTGCACCAGCATCCGTGGTATCCCGGCACCGGATTGGCCGAGGAGCGTGGAGTCGGCAACATCTTCAATGTGCCACGCGGGCCCGGGGCACCGGCCGACCGCTACGTCGAGGATCTCTGGTCCGCCATCGTCGCTGCGACCGACCGCTGGGTCCCCGATCTGGTCCTGCTGTCCGCCGGCTACGACGCCCTGGCCGGCGATCCGCTGGGTGGTTTCACGCTCGAACCGGCCGATCTGGCGGGCCTGACCGAACGGCTGAGGGAACGACTCCCCATGGTGCCGATCGTTGGGGTACTCGAGGGAGGCTACCGCCCTGCCCGGGTGGCTGAGGGCGTTGCCGCCACGGTCCGGGCGCTGGCCTGAGGGATAGCCCGGCCGCGCGGATTCCCTATCTTCCTCCGCCTGCCATTCCGAGACCACCACCGCCGGAGCCAGCTCATGCCCGCGCCGCTGCGCATGGAAGTCGAAGTCCTCAACCTGCGTACCCGTCATCCCTTCATCATCGCCCGGGGAGGCCAGAGCGACTACCGCACGGTCTGGGTCCGGCTGATCGACGGCGACGGGGTCGAGGGCTGGGGCGAGGCCGCGCCGGCGCGGATCTACGGCGAGTCAACCGAGACGGTCCTGGCAGCCCTCCAGGCCTACGGCGAACACCTGCCGGCGGATCCGTGGCAGCCGGAGGAGACCGAACGGCAATGGGAGCAGACGCTGGCTCTCAACCCGTCGGCCCGGGTGGCCCTGTCTGCCGCCCTGCACGATCTCGCGGGCAAGCAGCTGGGGATCCCGGTCTACCGGCTGTTCGGGCTGGATCCGGCCCGGGCCCCGCGTTCCACCTTCACCATCGGGATCGACACCGTCGAGAAGCTGCGGCTGAAGGTCCGCGAGGCGGAGGCCTATCCCATTCTCAAGATCAAGCTGGGCACCGACCGCGATGAGGAGATCCTGCGGACCATCCGGGAGCTGACCGACAAGGAACTCAGGGTAGATGCCAACACCGGCTGGACCGTGAAGCAGGCGCTCCGCATGCTGCCGGTGCTGGAGGAGTACGGCGTCACGGTCCTGGAACAGCCCCTGGCGGCGACCGACCTGGACGGCCTCGACGTGGTCCGGCAGGCGGCCGACATTCCGGTGATCGCCGATGAGAGCTGCCTGGTCGCGGCTGACATCCCCCGGCTGGTGGGCCGGGTGGACGGGATCAATATCAAGCTGGCCAAATGCGGCAGCCTCCGCGAGGCGATCCGGATGATCGCGCTGGCCCGGGCCCACCATCTGATGGTCATGGTTGGCTGCATGATCGAAAGCTCCATCGCCATTACGGCCGCGGCCCACCTCACGCCGCTGGTGGACATCGTGGACCTCGATGGGGCAGCGCTGCTCGCCAACGATCCCTTCCGTGGTGCCACCATCGATGGAGGCCAGGTCCGGCTCCCCGAGGGCCCGGGGCTGGGTCTCAGCCGCCGATGACCGATGGTTTCGGGCTGGTGGCGCTGCCGCTGCCGCTGGCCCGGCCCTATACCTACCGCATCCCCGAGAGCCTCGCCGACCAGGTGGTGCCCGGCGCCCGGGTCGTGGTCCCGGTGCGCAATCGGGAGATGATCGGCGTGGTCACCGGGCTGACCGACACGCCGCCCGATCGGGAATCCCGGGACATCCTGGCCGCTCCCGACCTCGAACCTGTGCTACCGGGACGGCTGCTGGAACTGGTCGACTGGATGGCCAACTACTACGGGGCGCCACCGGGGCTGGCGCTGCGGGCGGCCCTGCCGGGAGCCCTCTGGGGGGAGTCCCGGGTGCTCGCCTCGTTGACGGGTCGCCCCATTCCCGGCGGCGTCGCGGGCCAGGTCGCGACCTGGCTGGAACGGCATGGCGGACCGGCGCCGGTCGGTGCGATCGCCCGCGGGCTGAGGCGGCCGGTGTGGGAGGCGGTCAACCGGCTGGCCCGGGTCGGCGCGCTCCGGCTCGAGGTCGAGACGCCTCGCACCGACGCGCTGCGGCGCACCGAGCGGTTGATCCGACTGGTCGAGCCGACGCCACCGCTCGCCGACCGTGACCAGCTGTTCCGGCGGGCCCCGGCGCAGCGGCGTTGGCTGGAGGCGCTGGAGGAGCTCGGCGGCAGCGCGGCCCTGGGGCATCTGACCGATCAGCTGGGACTGTCGCGGGCCGGGTTCAAGGGCCTGCTCGAGCGGGGTTTGATCGCGGTGGAGACGGTGGAGACCACCCGGGACCCCTTTCAGGACCTTCCGGTGACCCCGCCCCCCGCGGTTCCCACCCCGGCCCAGGCCGCGGCGATGGCGCACATCGCGCAACTGGGCCCGGGAGACGGCGCCCTGGTCTTCGGGGTCACCGGGAGCGGCAAGACCTTCGTCTATCTCGAGGCGATCCGGGCGGCACTGGCGCAGGACCGCGGGGCCATCCTGTTGGTCCCCGAAATCGCGCTGACGCCCCAGACGGTAAGCCGGGTGCGGGGTGCCTTCGGAGATGAGGTCGCGATTCTGCACAGCGGGCTCTCCGACGGGGAACGCGCCGATCAGTGGCGGGCGCTCCGGCGGGGGGCCCGCCGAGTCGCGGTTGGGGCCCGCTCCGCGGTGTTCGCGCCGGTCGCCAACCTGGGCGTCATCGTGATCGACGAAGAGCACGAGACCAGCTACAAGAACGGCGAAAGCCCCCGTTACCATGCCCGGGACGTGGCGGTGGTGCGGGCCCGGCTGGAAGGCGCTCGGCTGGTGCTGGGCAGCGCCACCCCGTCCCCGGAGAGCATGCAGCGGGTGGGGCCCCGCCTGACTCTCATCCGGCTGCCCGAGCGCGCCGGCGCGGAGCCGCTGCCGCCGGTGGAGCTGGTCGACCTCAGGACCGCTCCCCGGATCCCCGAGGCTGGCGCCGTGCCCTGGTCCACCGTGCTGGACGCCTGCGTGGTTACCGCGCTGGCCCGCCAGGAGCAGGTGCTGCTGCTGCTGAATCGTCGTGGCTTTGCCACCGTGCTGCAGTGCCCGGCCTGCGGGGCAGTGCGCAGCTGCGATCAATGCAGCATCACCCTGACGGTGCACCAGGCTCCGCCCGGCTTGCGCTGCCACTATTGCGGCCGGGACCAGCCGATCCCCACCGAATGCCCCGAGTGCGGCCACGGGGTCCAGCGCATGCGAGGGGTCGGGACCCAGCAGCTGGAGCGATTCCTGGCGAGCCGCTTTCCGAACGCCCGGCTGGCCCGCATGGATCTCGACACCACCAGCCGGAAGTGGTCCCACCAGACCATTCTGGGCCGGGTGGAGCGGGGCGAGGTGGACATCCTGCTGGGGACCCAGATGATCGCCAAGGGACTGGATTTCCCCAACGTTACCCTGGTGGGCGTGATCGATGCTGACACCAGCCTCCACCTGCCAGACTTCCGCGCTGCGGAGCGTACCTTTCAGCTGCTGGCCCAGGTGGCCGGAAGGGCGGGGCGGGGGCCGCGCGGCGGGCGGGTCGTCGTGCAGACCAGGAACCCGACCCACTATGCCCTGGAAGCGGCGGTGCGGCATGACGCGGAGGGATTCCTCGCGACCGAGCTCGCCACCCGGCAATCACCGCCCTATCCGCCAGTCAAGTCACTGGTGAACCTGCTGGTCTCCGGCGAGACCGAAGTGGCAGTTGCCGACCATGCGACCCGGGTCGTCTCATGGTGCCAGGGACTGATCGAGGCCCATGCCCTGGAGGTCGATGTGCTGGGACCTGCTCCAGCAGCGCTGGCCCGGATTCAGGGGCGCTGGCGCTGGCACGTGGTGCTGCGGGGCGAAAGCGACGCGCTGGGACGGATCGTGCGCTACGCAACCTCGCGACTGCCCGAGGCGCAGGGGATCAGGGTGGCCATCGATCGGGATCCGGTGAGTTTGCTGTGAGTAAGGGCGTCAGGCGTCAGGCGTCAGGCGTCAGGCGTGAGGCGACGGGCGACGGGCGACAGGCGACAGGCGATGGCGGTTTTCCCAAGACCTTCCTTCTCGGATTCACCATGCCCCACGATCTCGCCAAGCTGTACCTCCAGGATATCGTGCAGCGATTCCAGGTCTACAAGCAGCTGGGGGAGGGGGCCATCGATCAGGTGGAGGACGCCAAGCTGACCTGGCGGCCCGACCCCGACTCCAACAGCATCGCCGTACTGGTCAAGCACCTGGCGGGAAACATGCGATCGCGCTGGACTGAGTTCCTGTCCACCGATGGAGAAAAGCCGAATCGGAACCGGGACGGCGAGGTTGAGCTGGCGGCGGTCGCCGACCGGCGTGAGTTGCTGGCGTGGTGGGAGGACGGCTGGGGCAGGTTGTTCGAGACCCTTGGCCAGTTGCAGGCGGAGGACCTGACCCGGACCGTCACCATCCGCCAGGTGCCGCACACCGTGGTGCAGGCGATCAACATTCAACTGGGTCACTATGCCTACCACGTGGGCCAGATCGTGCTGCTGGCCCGACACCTGGCCGGCGGGCGCTGGAAGACGTTGAGCACTCCCAGGCGAAAGCCTCAATGACCGGTGCATGCGTTGGCGGGAGTTCCGGCTACGCCGGTCACGTGGGCCAGATTGTGCTGCTGGCCCGACAGCTGGCCGGCGGGCGCTGGAGCATGATGAGCATTCTCAGGCGGAAGCCCCAATGACCGTCGCGTTTGTCGGGGGAGCCACCGGCTACACCGGGCGGGCCCTGGTGGCCGCGCTCCGGACTGCGGGGATCAATACCGTGGCGCACGTCCGCCCTGACTCGCCCCGGGTGGTGGCGTGGCAGGAGCGCTTTGAGGCCCTGGGCGCCGCCGTGGATATGACCCCATGGACCTGCCCGGCCATGACCGAGACGCTGCGTCGCCTGCAGGCGGACCTGGTGTTCTCGCTGCTCGGCACTACCCGTGGCCGGGCCCGGGCCGCGCGGGTAGCTGGCGGTCCGGACGCGGGCTACGAGGCGGTGGACTACCGCCTCACCGCGACCCTGTACGCCGCGTGCGTGGGGGTGACGCCGCCACCCCGGTTCATCTACCTCTCCTCGCTGGGGGCCCGGGAGGACACCCGCAACGCCTATCTCAGGGTGCGGGGCAGGGTGGAGCACATCCTTCGGGAGGGCGGGCTCCCATTCACCATCGTGAGGCCGTCCTTCATCACCGGCAGTGATCGCGCTGAGGCCCGCCCCGGCGAACGCATCGCGGCGACCCTGCTGGATGGGGTGCTGGCGCTGGCTGGCGCGGTGGGGCTGTCGCGGCTCCGCGATCGCCATCGATCGATCACCGGGGCTGAGCTGGCGGCGGGCCTGGTGCGGGTCGCGCGGGATCCGACGCTGGCGGGGTGTGTTGTCTCCGCTGAGCAGCTGCGCTAGCCGGAGTCCGTCCCCTCACCTGAGCGGCAGGGCGAGCAGCACCGTCGGGCCGAGTCGGGTGCCGGGGCGGCGACTCCCGTCGTCGGCATACTTCTCCCACTGGCTGTTCGCGATATAGATCAGGTCGTTGTTCAGCCGGGCGATGCCCGTCACCGGCAGGCCGTTGACACT
>CALMOP010000207.1 GCA_937871775.1 uncultured Gemmatimonadota bacterium
GCAGCAAGGCCACCCCGCTCCCCGCCGTCGCCGACGGCGGGGTGGTGATCGTGAGCTGGGTCACGGCGCCAGCGGTGAGGTCAATGCCGTTCGAGGTCGCCGGGGTCAGGACCCCCGAGCTGAAGCTCAGGGCCCGGGTCCCGATGGTCCCGGTGATCGACAGGTTCGTGAAGGTGGCCATGCCACTGATGTCGGTGGGGGCCGTGGTGCTACCCTCCAGGTTGCCGCCGCCCGACGCGATCGTCGCGACCACGTCGATACCTGAGGTGGAGACCTGGTTGCCGAACTGATCCTGCAGCTGGACCGCTGGCTGCTGGCCGAACGCCGCGCCGCTCAACGAGGAGGTCGAAGGCTGGGTCGTGACCGCCAGCTTGAACGCCGGGCCGTGGTTGATGTCGAAGGAGGAGCTCGGCCCCACCAGGATCAGGCCCGGCGCCGCGGCGGCAAGCATGTAGCCGGTGCCGGCCCGCTGGATCACCAGGTTGTTGAAGGTCGCCACACCGTTCTGGGCCTTGACCGTCGCCCCGGAGATGGTGGCACCGTTGGGGTTGGTGCCGGGGTCAATGCTGATCGTCACGTCGCCACCGAAGTCCGCGGCCTTGCCATCGGCATCCCACGCCGTGACCACCACGGCGCTGATCGCATCCCCCGCCGTGGCGGTGCTGGGCTGACTGGTAAAGACCAGCTGGGTCGCGGGCGGGTTGGAGGTGGTGGAGTCGCCGCAGTTCGCGATCACCACCACGACCAGCAGCGCACCGATCAGCTGGAGGGCGCGCGCCAGCAGCCGGCGCGACGGGACGGGACAGACAGAAACGCCGATCACGGTGAAACTCCCTTGGTTGCAGAGCTGCGGTGCCATGGGGGACGAGACGCGCCTTGGAGCGTCGGAACCGCGGAAGCGAACTTGCTCCGGTTCACGATTCTGTCATTGCGAGGCCCCCGAGGAGCCTGCCCCGACCGGAGGGAGGGGGGCCGAAGCACCCCCCCGACCTCCGAGCGGAATTGGGGGGATTGCTTCGGGCGCGGCCGCGCCCTCGCAATGACTGCTGTGAAAGACATCCACTCGTGCAGGGCTCCTCCAAGCAAGGTGTATTCCAATCGTCCGCCCGCAACGCCGCGCCGGTCCCTGCGGCGGAACCAGCGAGTCGCTGCCTCGGGCTCGCAGGGATCGGCCGAGGCGCGAGCGCAGTCGGGAGCGATTCGCCAACCGTGCACCTGTCAAAGCAGGAAAGCCCCGCGGCGCCGAGCGCCGCGCGGCCTTCCCGCCTGCCCATCGAGAACCCGCCAGGTGCGGGCCGGGGCCGGCCCCGAGGGGCCGGCTCGCGCCACTAGAAGGCAATGCTGAACGGTGAGACCAGCCCGGTAGTGGCACCCGAGATCGTCTGGCTTGGCGCCACGTTCCCGTTGGCCGTGGTCGGGAAGACCAGGACGCTGACACCGGCGAAATTGGACACCAGCAGATTGGTGCCGGAGCGGCTGACCCCGACCGGCCCGTTGATAGTGGTCAGGGCACCCTCGATCCGCGCGGTGGGCGCAACGTCACCATTCGAACCGCGCGCGTACCGAGTGAGGCTGCCAGTGAGACTGACCACGCCATCGCCCTGGTTGGCGGCCCAGATACCGCCGGTCGCGTCCAGCGCGAGGCCCCAGGGAACCGCCAGCAGGGTAGCGGCACCGTTGATGTTCCTGAGTGGGACCACGTCGCCGGTCGCCGTGGGGCCGAATGTCAGGATTGAGCCACCCAAGTCTGCCACGTGCAAGGTATCGCCGTCGAGGACGATGCCCCCGGGTTGAACCAACCCGGTATTCGCGCCGGTGATAGTCCGTATCGGAGCCACATTACCGGTCGCGAGGGGGGCGAAGACCACCACCGAGGGGGTGATGGAACTCTGGTTGGCGACGTAGATGTTACCTGCCGCATTCACCGCAATGCCTACCGGACTGTCCAATCCGGTGAGGGCACCCGCGATGGTCCGGGTGGGCGTCGCGTTACCCGTGGCACCCGCCGCATAGACCGTGATCTGGTTGAGGGCGTAGTCGCTGACATAGAGCAACCCGGCCGCGTCCCGTACCACACCGGTCGGCTGGGCCAGGCCGGCCAGGGTGATCGTGGCCGTGGGCGCCACGTTGCCATTGGCTGCGGCCGCGAAGATATCAATGGATGCGTTGCCGTAGTCGGCGACCCAGATGGAACCCGTGATGGCTGCCGTACCGGTCGCGGTGAAGTTCACCGCGGTCAGCGCCGGGGCCGGCGTGGCGCTGGTGGCCTGCAGGGTGTTGGTGCCTGCCACGGCGCCCATGGTCCAACTGGTCACTGCGGCGATGCCGAGAGCGCTGCTCGCGACGGCCGCGGCCGGCGCACGTACCCCACCGCCCCCGGTCACCGTGAAGGTCACGTTGCGGCCCGAGACCAGGTTACCGCTCACGTCGGTGACCAGCACGGCCGGGGGAATGAGGACCGCGGTACTTACCGTGGCCGTCTGGGCATTCCCCACGCTGATCGCCATGGTGGTCGCGACGCCGGCGTTGACCTGGATGTTGCCCGAGGTCACCGCGGTCAGGACCCCCGAGCTGAAGCTCAGGGTCCGCACCCCCACCAGGCCGGTGATTGACAGCCCGGCGAAGGTGGCTACGCCACTGGCATTGGTATTCACCGTGACCGTGGCGGCGCCGCCTGTCAGAGTGCCGCCGCCGCTGGCGATCGCGGCCACGACTCCGACCCCAAGCTGGCTGACGGCGTTGCCGCCGGCATCCCGGAGCTGGATGACCGGTTGCGGATTAAGCGCCACCGCGTTCTGCACGGTCGCCTGGGGCTGGGTGGTAATCGTGAGCTGGGTGGCCGCGCCGGCGGTGATGTTGATGGGGCCCACGGCGTTCACCGGCGTCAGCGAGGGCGAGGTGAAGTTGAGGGTGCGGTTCCCGATGGTCCCGCTGATCGCCAGGGTGGCGAAGGTGGCCAGGCCGGTGGCATCGGTGAGGGCCGTCGCGCCACTCAGGGTGCCGCCGCCCGTGGCGATGGTCGCGGTGATCAGGACATTCGCCTGGCTGACGGCGTTGCCCGCGGCATCGCGGAGCTGGATGGTCGGGGCCGGACTGAACGCCACCGCGTTCTGCGCGCTCGCGGGGAGCCCGGTGATGACCGCAAGCTGGGTCGCCACGCCGGAGGTCAGGTCGATGCTGTTCGAGGTCACCGGCGTCAGCGCGCCGGACCCGAAGCTCAGGGTCCGGGGCCCCGGGGTCCCGGTGATCGACAGGTTGGAGAAGCTGGCCAGGCCGCTGGCATTGGTATTGGCCGTGGTGATACCACCCAGGGTGCCGCCGCCCGTGGCGATGGTCGCGGTGATCTGGACGTTCAGTTGACTGGCCGCGTTGCCCGAGGCATCGCGGAGCTGGATTGCCGGCTGCGGGCCGAAGACCGCCCCGCTCCCCACCGTCGCCGGCGGCTGGGTGGTGATCGTGAGCTGGGTCGCGGCCCCGGCCGTGAGGGTGATCGTGTTCGAGGTCGCCGCGGTCAGGTTGGGCGATGTGAAGCTCAGGGTCCGCGGCCCCACCAGCCCGGTGAGCATCAGGTTGGCGAAGGGGGCCAGGCCGGTGGCATCGGTGAGGGCGGTCGGGCCACTCAGGGCGCTGCCGCCGGTCGCGATGGCGGCGCTGATCTCGACACCCGGCTGGCTGACGGCGTTGCCCGCGGCATCGCGCAGCTGGATCGCCGGCTGCTGCAGGAAGACCGTCCCGTTGATCGCGGTCGCGGAGGGCTGGGTGGTGACCGTGAGTTGGGTGGCGGCGCCCGCGCCAAGCTGGATGGTGCCCGAGGTCGCCGGGGTCAGGACCCCCGAGCCGAAGCTCAGGGTCCGCGGCCCCACCAGGCCGGTGATCATCAGATTGGTGAAGGAGGCCAGGCCGGTGCCGTCGGTGAAGGCCGTGGCACCGCCCAGGGTGCCGCTGCCCGAGGCGAAGGTGGCGGTGATCGGGACGCTCACCTGATTGACGGGGTTGCCTGCGGCATCGCGGAGCTGGATCGCCGGCTGCTGCAGCAAGGCCACCCCGCTCCCCGCCGTCGCCGACGGCGGGGTGGTGATCGTGAGTTGGGTCACGGCGCCAGCGGTGAGCTCAATGCCGTTCGAGGTCGCGGCCGTCAGCGTCCCCGAAGTGAAGCTCAGGGTTCGGGTCCCGATGGTCCCGGTAATCGACAGGTTGGTGAAGGTGGCCATGCCACTGATGTCGGTGGTGGCCGTGAGGATACCACCCAGGGCACCGCCGCCGGTCGCGATCGTCGCAGCCACTCCGATACCTGAGGTGGAGACCTGGTTGCCGAACTGATCCTGCAGCTGGACCGCCGGCTGCTGGATGAACACCGCACCGTTCGCCGCCGAGGTCGAAGGCTGGGTGGTGACCGCCAGCTTGAACGCCGGACCGTGGTTGATGTCGAAGGCCGAGCTGGACGGCGCCGGCGTCAGGCCCGTCGCCGAGGCCACAAGCATGTAGCCGGTGCCGGCCTTCTGGATCACCAGGTTCTTGAAGGTCGCCACACCATTGCTGGCCTTCACCGTCGCGCCGAGCACGGGGGCGGTGCCGGTACCGGGGTCGATGCTGATCGTCACGTCGCCACCGAAGTCCGCGGCCTTGCCGTCCGCATCCAGCGCCGTGACCACCACGTCAGGGCTGATCGCGTTCCCCGCGGTCGCGCTGGTGGGCTGACCCGTGAAGACCAGCTGGGTCGCAGGCGGGTTGGAGGTGGTCGAGTCGCCGCAGTTCGCGATCACCACCACGATGAGCAGCGTACCGATCAGCTGGAGGGCGCGCACCAGCAGCCGGTGCGACGGGACGGAAGAGACGGATGGGACGCTCACGGTGATGCTCCTTTGGCCTGCGGTACAACGCGAGGTGAGGCCTGCGTGTTTGGAAGTCGGAGTGCCGGGACGCAAACGCGCGTCCCGGCATGTTGCATTCGAGGTACTGGACCGCTGGGCCAGCACACACCGCCGCAGCGTTGTGCCACACCAGCCCATTCAATCAGGCGCGGAGAGAACTGTCCCGGCGACGACCGACCACGTCATCCCCTTTGGCAGGAGCCGTACCAAAAGTTGTCAATACCCTAAAGCACTGCAGCTCATGGTGATACGCGACAGACACCCGGCTCATTGTTGGTCGTTCGTGGACTCCATGCATCACCCAGCCTCCACAGCATTGGGATGCCGCGTTACAACCTCCGAGCATGGCATCACCCTCCCACGCTGCGCAGCTGGCCAACCCACGAACCGACGGGCCCGGCCTTTGGACCCGTCAGGCGCGGTCGGTTTCCCCAAGTAGCGGCTCGCACCCGCGGTGACTAAGTTGGGTGCAACCAGAGACGTCCCCATACCTCCCCGACACCATTTGACGGATTCGCCAGCACCCGCGGGCGAGATACACGGCGAACCGCGGACGATCCGGGTGGCCTTCTCGCTCGACAGCATGGCCATCGGCGGTACCGAGTTGAACCTGCTGCGCCAGGCAACGCACTTCGACCCGGACCAAATCTCCCTTACAGTGCTTTACAACCGCGACGGGCCGTTGCTGCCGCAATTCGTCGCCGCGGGACTCCGGCTGGAGCGGCTGGGGCTGACGTCGCTCAAGTCGCCCGCCGTCCTGGGAACAGTCCGTCGGCTTCGCCGCTGGCTCGGCGAGGAGCGGATCGACGTGTTGCACGCGCACGACATCTACAGCAACATCCTCGGCGCCCTGACCGTCACCCGCGGCGGGCCCACCCGGCTCATCGTTAGCCGCCGCTGGGGGCTTACCCACTACCCGGCACACTTCCGCCTGGCGAATCGTTTTGCCTACCACCGTGCCGATGCCGTGCTCGCCAACTCCGAGGGGGTCGCGGCCTCGCTCCGCCAGGAAGAAGGAGTGCCCGACGGCCGGATTGTCGTGGTGCCCAACTTCGCCGACGCGGCGGTGTTCGGACCGGAGCGCCCGGGCGAGCGGGCCGCTCTGCGCCTGGCGCTGGGTGTGCCCGAGCCTGCGCTGGTGATTGGTACGGTGGCGAACCTCAGGCCGGTGAAGGACCAGGCCACCCTGCTGCGCGCGGTCGCCGCGCTGCCGGTCGGTGCGCAGCCGGTCCACGCGGTGCTGATCGGGGAGGGGCCCAACCGCTCCGGTCTCGAGGCACTGGCCCGGCAGCTCGGTATCGCGGGGCGGGTGCACCTGGTCGGCGCGATCCTGGATGCGTCCCGGCACCACCGCGCCTTCGATATCTCGGTGCTGTCATCGGTCAGTGAGGGCTTCCCCAACACCCTGGTGGAGGCGATGGCGGCGGGCCGGCCGGTGGTAGCCACCCGGGTGGGGGGGGTGCCCGACGCGGTGCGCGAGGGTGAGACGGGGTTCCTGGTCGCCGCCGGCGATCACGTCGGGTTCGCCGCTCGACTCGAGCGGTTGATCGCCGACCCTGCGCTCCGGGCCCGGATGGGCCGCGCCGGCCACGCCCTGGCCACGAGCCAGTTCCACGAGCGGGCAGTGATGCCACGACTCGAAGCGCTCTACCGGCGTTTACAGAAAGAGACGGATCGGCGGCGGCGCTAGCCGATCGGCAGCATCGTCCTGCAGTATCTCGGGAGCGCCCTCGGGGTACTGCCGGAGCAGGTCATCACACAGGGCATCGAGACCGTTGTGCACCGGGGGCAGGAGTCGCCAGACCCTGGGACCGACCTGATCGAGGCCAAGGCACACCTGGTCCGCTGTCGACAGCAGCATCGCGCCGGTCTCCACTTCGCGGAATACCACTCCCGCCGCGGAGACGCCAATGCGATCCGACCAACGGGGGTGAGGAATCCGAGGGGTCATTCCGCCTCAGGCCGCCGGCTGGGTCGGCTCGGAGAAACTGGTTGCCTCCGGTGCCGGACTCAATGCGGCGCTGAAACGGCTCTGGATGCTGGTAAACCGCATCTGATCCAGCAGCTGGTGCAGCCGTGGCTGGGTCTTGTGGAGATTGCGGTAGCGCCGGATCCGGGTCAGCAGATTGCACCGAAGCCGGGGCTGGCCCGGATCGATTTCCCAGGCATGAACGTAGAAGACGGCCGAGATCCCCATCTCACCCCAATGGCTGAAGGCATTGGTGACGAGGCCCGGGTGGAGCTGGCGCAGGTAGCCGCCACCGGCGGCCGGCAGGCGCAACCCGGCCAGTCGGGCCGTGGCGAGCGGCAGCTCGAGCAGGGTGCCCGACTTGGTCTCCAGCTTGACCGGGACCCGGGGCGCGCTGGGGTAGCCGTAGTCCGGCCGGGAGATCGGGAACATGCTGGAATCGTAGCGGTACCCCTCCTCCACCAGAATCTGGAAGGCCCATTCCATCCCCTGGCGAATCGAGAAGCTCGGAGCCCGAAAGCCGAGGCAGGGGACGCCCGTCACCTGTTCCAACCGGGCCTTGGACGCCCGGACTTCCTCGCGGAATGCCTTCGGCGACATGCTGGTGACCCGCTTGTGCCAGTACCCGAGCGAGGCCACTTCATGCCCCTGATCCAGGATCCGCCGGATCAGCCTGGGATAGCGATCTGCGATCCACCCGAGGGCGAAGAAGGTGGCCGAGGTCTGGTGGGTGTCCAGCACCTGAAGCAGCTGTTCGGCATTGTTCTCCACCCTGGCCGGCATGCTGCCCCAGGCCTCGCGGTCCACCACGCGCTCGAAGACGTTCCCCTGGAAGTAATCCTCCAGGTGAACCGTGAAGAGGTGCACAGCGGGCCACTGCGGTGGGAGCGGGAGTGCTCGCATGGAGCCTGGGGTCGAGGAGCGGGTCGTTGGAAGTGGGGGCAGCGATCCCGTCGGGGACGCCCGGCTGGTGTTTCCGGCAGAAGTCGGGCCAGCCATCCCGCCAGGGTGGAGATGGTCATATGGTTGCGCTGAATACACATACGGAGCCATGAATAGCCGACCGGCATGAGCGCCGCCAAAGCTGTTGCAAATGATCCACAACAGCGAGAGAATCATGGGGGCCCGCGGTGCCCAGGGGTCGCGACGGTCCGCTGACAGCGCGGAGCCGGGCCCGGACTACCGGGCGGCACTGCGACCGGGATTCGGTCGTTCCGCGCGCGGGAATCGAGAGGATGACCCGCCCCTCGCCCGGATGATCAGACTGGCCACGGTGAATCCCAGAACCCTTCCCGGCGCGGGGTCATGTCCACCTTAACTTTTCGACGTCGCCTGCTGCTCTCGCTGGTTGCCTTGGGCAGCGTCCCCACGGCCATCGCGGTCATCGGGTGGGCGCTGGCCGTGCGAGCGCCCTGGTCGCCGGGGGACCGCACCCGAACGGTGCTGGACTCGGTGGCGCACACTGGCCGCACCCTGGTCGAGACCGTCGACTCGACCCGGCTGACCCCCGAGGAACGCCGGGCGCTGGGCAGCCACGTGCAGGCACTGAACGCCGCGCTCTCCCGGGTGAAGCGACAGGAGGCGCTCTCTTCGGCCTACTCGGCCATCCTCGCGGCAACGATCCTCGGGCTGGGTGCCGTGGTGCTGTATGCCTCGTTCCGGCTGGGGGGGTACCTCTCGCGTCAGCTCAGCCGCCCGATCGATGAACTGGTCGGCTGGACGGTGCAGATCGGGCGCCAGCGGCCGTTGCCGCCGGACGAGCGGGAAGGAGGAGCCCCGGAATTCCAGGCGCTGCGCGGAGCCCTTCGCAGCATGGCGGAGGGGCTGACCGAAGCCCGGGGCCGGGAGCTCGAGGCCGAGCGGCTGCGGTCCTTCCGGGAGCTGGCGCGCCGGGTCGCGCATGAGATGAAGAACCCGTTGACCCCGATCCGGTTCGCGGTACGGGCCCTCGCCACCGATGCCGCTCCGGGCCAGCAGGAGTCGCTGGAGGTGCTGCGGGTGGAGGCGGACCGCCTGGAGCGACTGGCCCAGGAATTCACCGAGATGGGCCGCCTGCCCGAGGGCCCTGCGGCGGAGGTGGACCTGGGGGAGCTGCTGGGGGAGCTGAGCAGGGCCCTGGTCCCGCCGGAGCTGCCGGTGCGGCTGGAGCAGGATCCGGCCACGCCCCGGGTGATGGGACACTACGAGCCGCTGCGGCGGGCCTTCGACAATTTGATTCGCAATGCGGTGGAGGCGGAGCCCGGGCCCGAGGGTATCCGGCTGGTGTGTGGTCCGACCTACGACGGCGGCGTGGAGATCCGCATCATCGACCACGGCGGCGGGGTTCCGGCCGGGTTGCGGGACCGGCTGTTCGATCCCTACGTCACCGGCGGCAAGCCCGGGGGCATCGGCCTGGGCCTGGCGATCGTGCGCCAGAGCATCGAGACCCATGGTGGCCGGGTCCGCCACGAAGCGACCCCCGGCGGCGGCGCCACCTTCGTGATCACCCTGCCACACACTCCGCGGCTCGAGCGGCGCTGAGCGCCGGCTACTGCGCCGACCGGGGGACGGGATACCTTTCCGGCATGCCGCACGTCCTCATCATCGACGACGAAGCCAACATCCGCCGGATGCTCGGCGCGCTGCTGCGCGCCGAAGGGTTCACGGTGGAAGAAGCCCCCAACGGACCGGCCGGGCTGCTGCAGGTCGACGGGCTCGATCCCGACGCGATCTTCCTCGACCTGTTCATGCCGCCAGGACCCGATGGGCTCGCGACCCTGCAGCAGCTGCGGTCGCGGGGCTGCACCACGCCGGTCATCATGATGAGCGGCAAGGCGCAGCTGGCCGACGCGGTGCGGGCCACCCAGCTGGGCGCCTTCCAGTTCCTCGAGAAGCCGCTGAGTCCCGAGGCGGTCCTGGTTACGCTGCGATCGGCCATCGAGCTGGGCCGCGCCCGGACCCAGAACCGGGCGCTGCGCCAGGCGCTCGAGTCGCGGGAGGAGATGGTCGGCGCGACCCCGGTCATGGACCGGGTCCGGCAACTGATCCGGCAGGTCGCGCCGACCGACGCCCGGGTCCTGATCACCGGGGAATCGGGCACCGGCAAGGAGCTGGTGGCGGCGGCGATCCATCGGGCCAGCGCCCGGCGCGAGGAGCCCTTCGTCACGGTCAACTGTGCCGCGATTCCGCGAGAGCTGGTCGAGTCGGAAATGTTCGGCCACGAACGGGGCGCCTTCACCGGCGCCGCGGAGCGTCGCCTGGGGCGGTTTGAGCTGGCGGATCACGGCAGCCTCTTCCTCGATGAGGTCGGCGACCTGAATCTCGAGGCCCAGGCCAAGCTGCTCCGCACCCTGGAGACCGGGGTGCTGCAGCGGCTCGGCGCGGAACAGCCCACCCAGGTCGACGTCCGGATCATCACCGCCACCAATCGGCGGCTGGAACAGGCGGTGACCGCGGGGCAGTTCCGGGAGGACCTGTTCTTCCGGCTGAACATCTTCCCGATCCCCCTGCCGCCGCTGCGGGAACGCCTCGATGATCTCCCGCTCCTGATCAGTCATCTCGCCTTGCGGGCCCGACCGGGCCGGCCGCAGCACTACGGCCCCGAGGCCCTGGCGCGGCTCCGCGACTATCGCTGGCCCGGCAACATCCGCGAGCTGGCCAACCTGGTCGAGCGGCTTGCGATTCTCGGTGGCGACACGATTGGCGCCGACGATGTGGGCCAGATCCTGCCCGCCGCCGGCTCGGGTCCCGGTCCCGCCCACCCCGCTCCCCGACCGGATGGCCAGGGAGCCCTGACGGAACTGCTGGACCGGTATGAGCGGGAACTCATCGAGGGAGCCCTGGCGCAGGCGGCGGGCAATGTGGCGGAAGCGGCCCGACTCCTGATTACCGACCGGGGGAATCTCTATCGGCGGATGCGGCGCGTGGGGCTGCTCACCCGGGGGGAGGCCCTCGGTGAGCGTTGAGCGGCGGAACCTGGTCGCGCGGCTGGCCGTGCTGGCCCTGCTGCTGGCGTTGCCGTACCGTCATCTGGCGGCCCAGGACAGCATCATCGTCATCAACCCGGACGTCCCCAGTGAGGACACCCTGGAGGGCCTGCCTCCGGGCATCGTCGCGGAGCTGATCGCCACCTGGAACGACAGCGGCACGGTGCGCCTGCCGGGGGATCTGGTCCTGCCCCCCGGGGCGACCCTCCAGGGCAGCGTGGCGGTGTTCCGGGGAACCCTGCATGTGGGCGGCCGGATCCAGGGCCGGCTGACGGTCATCAACGGCGACCTGGTCATCGAGTCCACCGGAGTGGTCGAGGGGGATGTGCTGGTGGCCGGCGGCCAGATGACCATCGCGGACGGCGGGCTGCACCAGGGGGACGCGCGGGTCTACTGGGACGCTGCCCCGATCGTCCGGCAGTCGGGCGGCACGCTGGCGCTGCGGGAACGACGTCGCGGCATCGCGGATCCCCGCGTGGAACGCACCTTCGGCAAGGGAGACATCCGTACCACCATCCGGCTCTCCACCAACCAGACCTACAACCGCATCGAAGGGCTGGGGCTGGTTTTCGGGCCGGCGTTCGAGTTGCGCGCGTCGTCGGCCCTGATCGTGCGCCTCGATCTGCGGGGGATCCTGCGGACCGCGCCCGATGACTCACCATTCCGCCGGGACCTGGGCTGGCAGATCCGCAACGACTGGCGCTGGCACGGGCCCCACGGATTCGGCTTGCAACTGCGCACCTATTCGGTCATCGCCGGGATCGAGGAGCAGACGCTGCCCCGGGACGAGATCGGTTGGAACGCCTTCCTGTTCCAGTATGACAACCGGGACTACTTCGCCAACGAGGGCGTCGGTGCCGGCGGGTACGCTTTCCTCACTCGGCGGCTGCGCCTCGATGCGAGCGTAGCGTACGAAAAGCAGGGCTCGGTGCGTGCCAATGATCCGTGGAGCCTGTTTCGCAACAGCGACCGTTGGCGACCCAACTCCCTCATCGACGACGGGCATTACACCACCCTGGGCCTGGGCTTTGCCCTGGACACTCGCAACACCCGCAGCGGCCCGGCCAGCGGCTGGTGGGTGCGGGGCAACCTCGAGTACGCCACCAGCGACGACGTCGCGCCGGTGACCCTTTCCGGGGCGGTGCGGCCGCCGCTGCCGACCACCGGGTACGGCTTCACCCGGTTTGCCCTCGACGCCCGCCGCTACAACCGGCTCTCGCCGGACGCGCACCTCGATCTTCGCCTGTGGACCGGGGGTTGGCTCTCCGGCGATCCGCTGCCGATGCAGCGTCGGCTCTCGCTCGGCGGGCTCGACCTCCTGCCCGGCTATCAGTTCCGGGCGATCGACTGCGCCCCCGCCGGCCCGCAGGACCCGGCCCAGCCGGCGCTGTGCGACCGGATGCTGGTGTCCCAGGTCGAGTTCCGCCACCGGCTCCGACTCCGCGTCGGGTATACCGTCCGCGACCCCGACCATCGCGAGCTGGAACGGTTCCTCGGGATCGAGGATCCGGATCTGGTGGTCTTCGGGGACGCCGGCTCCGCCTGGCTTTCGGGGGACGGCCCGGGCCGGGTTCCCAACGACCGGTTCCAGGCCATCAGCCAATGGAAGGCTGACGCGGGAGTCGGGTTCGACGCTGGTGGACTGGCGCTGTACCTCGTCAAGGCCGTCACGGACGGGGAGCCGGTGCGAATGTACCTTCGGCTACAGCGGCGGTTCTAGCGTGAGCTCGGCCGCTGGCGACATCCCTGGATCCTTCCGGGACCGGCCCTGGGTCTTCGCCTGGCTCGTGGCCGGTATCCTCCTCGTCCTGACCGCCCCGCCGGCCACCGCACAGGACACCACCGCCGTCCGGCTCGACATCGAGCTGATCGGCGAGCGTCGCGATCCGCGGGTCATCACCCGCAACCTGCTGGAGGAGACTCCCTGGCTCTCGGCTCTCCGACAGGGGCTCCCGATCCGACTGCAGTACCGGCTGGAGATCTGGCGGTCCCGCGAGACCTGGGTGGACGAACTGGTGCGGCAGATCGAATGGACCATCGTGATTCGGCACGAACCGCTGCTGGACCAGTTTTCGGTGGTGGCCCTGCGCCCCAACAACAGCGTCTCCTCCCGCACCTACGGCACGCCGGGCGCTCTCGCCGCGGCGCTGGGTGTGCCGTACCAGCTACCGGTTGGGCCGAAGACGGCCGGCGGGTACTACTACAACGCGACCCTGGTGGTCGCGACCTTGTCGGAATCCGATCTGGATCAGTTTGAGCGGGTGCTCAAGGGGGAGTTGACACCTGATGCGGAAAATGAGCGGCTGGCCCAGCGACTGCGGCGGCTCATCCTGCGACTGGCAGGACTGCCCACCCAGAGCCTGTCGGCGCGGTCCGAGAGGTTCGCGGTAGAGCCGTAGCGCTCAGCAATGGACCGGGACCCGCTCCAGGGTGGCGCGAGGGGCAGCCTGGACTCCACCGAGGGCCCGCAGGGCGGCTTCTCCGTAGAACAGCCGGATGTACTTCGACTGGGTGGTGGTGAGGCGGCGGACCGCCCAGGTCAGGTGCACGAAGTGCGGCTCGTGCGGCTGGGTCAGCGGGTACATGCCGCACTCCGCGGGAAGCCGGTTGCCCTTGCGGGTGTTGCAGCTGGAGCAGGCCGTCACCACGTTGCTCCACTCGTTCCCGCCACCGCGTGACATCGGGACCAGGTGGTCCCGGGTCAGGCATTCGCGGGAGCGGAGTTCCAGTGGGGAGCGGTGGCAGTACTGGCAGCGGTACCCGTCGCGAGCGAACAGGAAGGTGTTGGTGACCTGCCGGCGGAACCGCCGAGGGACGTGCACGAACTTGACCAGACGGATGATCGCCGGTTTGGGGAGGACGAGGTGCGCGCTGCGCACCACGTCGCCGCCCTCCGCCTCGACGATTTCCGCCTTGCCCTCAATCACCAGTCGCAGGGCGCGCCGAACGGGCACCATCGTCAGGGGCTCGAACGACGCATTGAGCGCAAGACAGCGGACCACGGCTTTCCCCTCTTGAGGCAAACACCCAATCGTACTGTGGTTCGACCCCTCCCCGCAAGCAAGCGCGCCTGGCGGCGGTGGGCCCGCCAACTGTCCCCTGACCCGACTAGCGGCCCAGCGCGGCCAGCCGCGCCTCGACCAGCTGCCGCATGCGCGGATTGCGGGCGATGATCAGCAGGGTGTCGTCCCCCGCCAGGGTGCCGATGATCTCCTTCCAGCCGGCCTGATCCAGGGCCGCGGCCACGGCGGGGGCTCCGCCGGTAGCGGTCTTGATCACGATGATGGGTCCGGTCCCTTCCACGCTGACCAGCAGCGTCGGCAGCACCTGCCCCAGATCGGGGCGCAGCGAGCCCTCGTGCGGATTGGCGTAGTAGGAGCCGCCCTGCGGATCGACCAGTTTGGCCAGTCCCATCTCCCGGATGTCGCGGGACAGCGTGGCCTGGGTGACCGTGATCCCTTCCATGCCCAGGGCCTCGCGCAGTCCGTCCTGACTCTCGATCCGTTTCTCGCGGATGGTGCGCAGGATCGCGGCGTGTCGCTTGAGTTTCATCTGGGGTGACACTCCTTAGGACGGATCCCGGAGAGCGGAACCGGTCGCGGTCTGGTCCCTGCGGAAGACGGCGTGGCCGCCCACCAGGGTGAGTCTGACATGGCCTCTCAGACGCGACAATAGGGTATCCTCCAGCGACCCGGCGTCAACTGCCTCCGGCAGGTCCAGCACCTTGACCATCAGCTTCGCGGCGAAGTAGCCGATG
>CALMOP010000208.1 GCA_937871775.1 uncultured Gemmatimonadota bacterium
AGCACAACCTTGCCAAGGTTGGGGTCGCGGGTTCGAGTCCCGTTTCCCGCTCTCGTCAGTCGGACAATTGCGGTCGAAGGACAGGCGGACATCGTCGCGGGGTGGAGCAGTCTGGTAGCTCGCCGGGCTCATAACCCGGAGGTCGTGGGTTCAAATCCCACCCCCGCTATTTGACGGTAAGGCGGTACGACGGTAGGGCGGTAGGTTGCTCCGTCGCGAGAACTGCGCGCCGAGTGCCTTGCCGCCCTTCCAGTTTTGCCTCTCGAGAGCGAACCACCGTACCGTCTTACCGCCGGGGCGGTTAGCTCAGTTGGTTAGAGCGCCACGTTGACATCGTGGAGGTCACAAGTTCGAGTCTTGTACCGCCCATGGGGCCCTTAGCTCAATTGGATAGAGCATTTGACTACGGATCAAAAGGTTGTGGGTTCGAGTCCCTCAGGGCCCGTAGGACAGAGGCGTCAGGCACCAGGCGTCAGGCGCCGGAGGTGCTCTCCCCTGACACCTGTAGTATGTCGCCTGACGCCTGAACCGCGGGGCGTAGCGCAGCCCGGTTAGCGCGCCTGCTTCGGGAGCAGGAGGTCCCGGGTTCAAATCCCGGCGCCCCGATAGAGTTCGCCAGCGCCGGTCGCTGTCCTTCAGCGGCCGGCGCCGTCGTTTCGGCGTCGAGACCGGGGGCCGCTGGATCGACTCCCAACAACCGAACCTGGCATTCCGGGCCGTATCTCGCGAGCCCGTTCCCGACCATGACCGATCGCGCCGAACTATTCAGCGAATCCGCGAGCTGAAGGGCGAGCGGCGTCATCCCGAGCGCCGGGTGGGCCTGTCTTCCCCAACCACTCTCACCCGGGTTGTGCTGCGACTTCGGCGCGATGGGCCTCGGGGCCGGCCTGGTCCACTGGCTGACCCACGGTGGACTGCTGGACATTTCGCTCGCCGCAGTGGCGATCGGTGCCGCAGACCATGGTGTGGGGCTTCTGTGGCGCCGCATTGGCGAGGGAGTGCGCCAGGCCTGGATGATCCCGGGTACGGTTGCCTTGGTCCTCCTGCTCCTAGTGGGTGTCGCGCCGGATTCGGGGCTGTCGCGGAGCCTCAGCGGGTGAGGCCGGGACTGGCTCGAAGCCCGGAACGCCTCGCTGGACCGCCGCACCGCTGCTCGGCGGATCCCGATCGGCCCCACGACCACGAGTGGCCGGACCTGGCGACTCATCGTCGACAGCGGCAGCGTCAGATTCGGCACCCTGGCGGAGGCCCGAACCTGGGGCTCGGCCCTGGGCCCAGGATGGCGATTGCCGCCTTCTCTGGAACAGTGGCCAAGCTTCGGGACCACATTCCACGTGTGGAGCGGCGCCCTGTTCAGCGGTGCCGCTGCCGCCCACCTGCTCTGGGCCCGCGCCGGGCGCCCGGTCCGCACCGGGGTCCGCTGGGCCACTGGCCACTGCTGCTCTACCTCGGCGCCACGCTCTTTGGATACACCCATCGTCGTTGATGTCGGCGGGGTCCAGGCAACCGGAAGCCCCGCCGCGCGGAGTGCGAGGCGGGGCTTCGATGCGTCAGGGAGGGCCGGGATCAGTGCTGGTGCTCGTGGGCGCCCGAGTCGTGCACCATTGGCATGGTCATGGCCCTGCTCTCCATGTCCATCGCATCGTCCCGCCTGCCCACCCCCGCGTCGAGATAGGCCATCGCCGTATCGCTCTTGGCCGGCCACTGCCGCAGGTCGTCCAACGAGATGATCCCATCGAGATGCCCCATGACGCTGGCCAGCGCCTTCCCGGTCGGATTGGTGTACACCACCACGACACGATAGCGCCGTTGGGCCCGGAGCCGGATGCCGTCGCCGGCGATGCCAAAGAGCTTGGTGGGCATCCGGTGGATCTTGCCCACCGAGTCCAGGCGCGTCGTGATGCTGGTTAGTACCTTGCCGTTGGTAGCATCCTCCAGCCGGATGGCCTTGCCCCAGTCGTGCAGGTGGCCGCTCACGCCAAGCAGGCGGGCATCCACCGGCATCACGAACTCGCGGCTCACCACGTAGTCGTCGCTCCCAGAGGGAACCGTGAAGGTGTTCGGCTGCCCCGGCATGTCGGCCACGTCCATGGAAATCGGCAGCACCGGCACAGGCGGCGGGTTGAGGTTGGCCGGCGAGTAGCGGATGCGGAGGGTGAGATAGACCGCGTCCAGATCGGTCGCGGTCTCGTTTTCCCACATGATGCTGATCCGCATCCTGGTGCCGGCCGACAGCGGGAGGCCGATGGTCTTGGGAAGCATGAGGTTCGGGGTTTCTCGGCCCATCGCCAGGATCCGCTCCTTGATCGGCAGCAGCAGCTGCCGCCGGCTGGTATTGATGATGTTCAGGTGGTGCAGCACCCGCTGGGAGATCCGATTGCCCGCGGCGTCCCGCAGCTCCAGCCGGCCCCCTCGTCCGGTCCCGTCCACCGGCCAGGTAAACAGATAGTTGACGGTCGGCATCATGGACTCGTCGTGCATCGCGTCGCCGAGGTGTGCACCTCGGGTCGCCTTCAGGCGGAAGGGTCCGACAGTGAGTACCACGTCGTGGGAGCTGGAGTCCACGCTGACCACGAGGGCCGCTTCCTGTGCCAGGACAGGGTGGGGGTACCAGAGGACCAGGGCGGCGAGGAGGAACATGAAGCGCAGGGACCGACTGGGCATGGGCGACTCGGCGTACTCGTGATGGGCAACACGGACCGGACCCTCGGACTCAATCCTAACGTCTCGTCCAGTTGTCCGCTGCTCCGTATGCAAATCGCCCGGACCGGAGACCTCGTGGTGGTGGCCCGGGAGTGGTTCGACTTCCGGCTCCCGACCACCGATCGCTTCCCCGTGTTTCTTGCTTGGCAGGGTGAGGCCTCACCGACCGGCATCGACGGGCATGGGATCCGGGTACCGGTCGAGTCGGCCGTGGTTGCGTAACCCGGCTCGGCAGGCGATTTTCCTTCCCCCGCGCCCGTAGCTCAGCTGGATAGAGCGCTTGCCTCCGGAGCAAGAGGTCGGACGTTCGAATCGTCTCGGGCGCACTGAGTTAGTCCATCAACCCGCACCGTTGCGCGGGCGCCTGGCGCGGGAGAAGGCCGGTCGCTCAGGATCTCACCCTGCTCCTCGCAAATCGATCGGCAGGTAACCCACCACCGCGGCAACATCCGATGCGCTTCCCGGTGGTCCTCGGCCTGTTCCTGATGGTCGCTGGTCTCATGGTCGTCATGCTGCGACCGGTCGATCAGACCGGCCCCGCCGCCCCAGGGGACAGCGTCGAGGCTGTGAACCCACGATAGGCCTGGGCCGCCTCGCCCGGACCCACCACCAGCTTCCTCCTAATGTTCGTTCACCCCGGAGGACTCCGCCCATGACTGCCATCGCCCGCGTCTCCCTCGCCATCGCCGGGATCGGCTGCCTGGCCACAAATCGGCTCGCGGCCCAGTCCCAGAAGGACGGGCTTGAGCGCTGTGCCAATCCGATTGCCACCCTGGCCGTGGTCGAGCCCAGGAGCGAGGCGTTGTACGGCCTCAGACGGTACGACCTCGAGTCGCCTACCAGCCTGATTCGAATGATGGCCCAGCAGTCCAACTGCTTCGTGGTGGTGGAGCGCGGGAAGGGGCTCCAAACAATGCAGGCGGAGCGCCAGCTGGCCCAGGCGGGAGAGCTGCAGGAGGGCTCGAACGTGGGCGGCGGGCAGATGAAATCGGCGGACTACTATTTGACTCCCGACGTCATCTTCTCCGAGGGGAACGCCGGCGGGGTCGGCGCGGCCGTGGGAGGCGCTGTCAGCCGCACGACTGCGGGATTGTTTGCCGGCGGCCTCAAGTTCAAGGAGGCCCAGACCGCCATGCTGATCGGCGATGTCCGTTCCGGAGTGCAGGTTGCCTCGGCTGACGGCAAGGCGAAGACGACCGACTTCTCGCTGGCCGGCGTGGGCTTCTTCGGTGGGGCGGTGGCCGCCGGCGCCGGGGCCTACACCCGGACCAACGAAGGGAAGGTCATCGCCAAGAGCTTTCTGAACAACTTCAACAAGATTGTGGTCGCCATGCGAGGCGACCCGGCCCTCAAGCGGGGTGACCAGTCCGCCCTCAACACAGCGTCCTCGCAGGTCGTTCAGGCCGGCGCGGTGTTCAACGAGGGCGATGTGCTGGTTCCCAAGATCGACAACGTCAAGCTCCTGGCGGAGCCAACCGGGCAGGCGCAGCCCGTGGCGACTGTCCGCAAGACCGAGGAACTGGTGTACCTCGGTGATGAGAAAGACGGCTTCCTGCACGTTCAGAGCGGGTCCGCAGAGGGGTGGGTCAAGAAGGCCCTGGTTCAGAAGCGGTGAATCTGGACGGCTCGACAGCTCCGGAGACCACGCCCGCCACTGCGTGAGGCGGCCTCAGTCGGGCCAGCCCGACCGCTGTTGCGCTCGTCCTGGGAAGGACTGAAGCAATGCCCCGCAAGGTGTTCCGTGCGGGCTTCTTCTTGGGCAATATCCGCTGGCCACCGGCAAGCGGGGATGAACGAGGCGTGACACAGCGTCAGCGCCAGCGAGCACCTTCTCACTCCGGCTTCACAACGGTTTCAGGCCGACCGTGGCATTGATTAGCAGGTGAGGTGGCAACCTCACACGAGGAGGGTTCCATGCGACCGTCGCAACTCCCCCGGCTCCTGCTGGCCGCCGTTGCTCTGGCTTCACTCACTTGTCGCAGCGCTGGGCCCCCGGCGAAACTCGGGATCGGCGCTGGTGCCGGAGACACCGCCTCCGCTCCCGCCCCGCCGAGCACCCGCGACCAGCTGCTGCTCGCAACCCTCCATGTGGCCTTGCCACCGGAGGGCTTAGCCCCGGCCGATCTCCCCGACCCCAACTCCCGGGGTGCCGCCCTGACGGCGCAGTTCTGCGGCCAGTGCCATCCCCTGCCTTCGCCGACGATGCATGGCGCCGCTGACTGGCCCGGCGTGGTTCGACGCATGTGGTTGCGGGTCGAGCGGCTACCCGCCGATCAGCCGTTTCGCGCTGCGGAGATCGGAGACCGGCTCGAGCTGCTGCGGTACCTCAACGACCATGCGCTGCAGGTCAGCGGAGCGACGCTCCCGGCAGGTGCAGGACGGGGCGAGTTCGCCACCGCCTGCAGCCGCTGTCACGCCTTGCCGGACCCGCGGATGCACGGGCCCCAGGACTGGCCCGCCGTCGTGATGCGGATGGAGCGGAACCTGGAGCGGATGAACGTCCGCCCCTTCAGCCCGAACGAGATCGGGCTGATCCTGCAGTACCTGCAGGGGCCGGCGGCGATGCGCTGAGGAGCGGATGCGGCTTTGCCCACCCGCGCGCCGCGGCCCTCCCACCCAGTCGGATAACGCCACTCCTGAGCGATGCTGGCGGACCGCGGCATCAGGGCACCGCCGCCGCCCCATCGCGCGCCGGCCCCAGGCGGGCCCGGCCGATGGTGCCGGCGTCGGTACCAAACCAGAGGCTCCGGCTGCCGCGGTCGAAGATCATGTGCCGCACCACCACTCCACCGCTGCCGACGATGGGCACCGGGGTTCCGAAGCGCTCGGTCGCCGGATCGAAGCTCACCAGCCGGTTCGGTTGCACCCCGGTCTCGACCTGCCAGATGCCGCCCTGGTCATCGCCGGCCATGGCATAGGGCGCGCTCCGGCCACCGGCCGGATTCTGCCATTCCGCAAATGCGCCGGTGGCGGGGTCGAGGCGCACCAGTTTGCCGCGGGCATAATCGGTGACGTAGACCCGATCATCCGCGGCCACGACCAGGCGGCGGGGCCGGCTGCCCCGATCGGGCACCGAGTACTCCTTGAGCGTGAAGCTGACCGGATCCACGGTGCCGATGCGGTTGGCCCCGAATTCCGCGAACCAGGGCCTCCCCTTCCCGTCCAGGCCGATGCCGTAGGGGCGCGAACCTGGGCTGGGGAGCCGCACCACCCGCACCTCCCCGGTGCGCACCGTCAGGAACCCGATGGCGTTGGAGGACTGCATGGTGAACCAGATGTTGCCGGCCCGGTCGAACACCTGGGTATGGGGATCGGTGAGGTCTCCCGCCGGCATGGGATAGCGAGTGATGGCGCCGTCGCGCGGGTCGAGGCGGCCAATCATCCCGATCTGGTTGCCGGCGTACCACACCATCCCGTCCGGTGCCACGATGAGGTTGTGGGGATAGGTGCCCGGATCGATCTCGTAGCGGCGGAAGACCCCGCTGGTCGGATCGAGAACCGCGATGTAATTCCCGGCCTGGCCCACGAACCACACCCGGCCATCCGGGGCCACGAACGGATCACGAGGTCGGCCGTTTCCCCAGGGTACGGTCCACTCCTGCAGTTGCAGTTGCTGCGCCCCCGCCTCACCGGTAAGGAGCACCGACAGTACGCCCAGCAGGCCCATTCCGATCCGCATTGTGCCCCCGTGGGACGAGTTTTCACCAGAGCAATCCCCGCATCGGGCTCCGGACCGTTACAGAGACCAGCCTGAGGCGGCTCCGCTGATTCTCCCGAGATTCTTCACAGTTTCACCCCTCTTTCAACCCCGCTTCATGGGTCTCGGTGCACCCTACTGCCCAGACCCCGTCGACCGGGATTGTACCACCTCCCGCGCGCACCCTCCACGCCTCCCCGGCCGGTCTGCGGGTCCAGCCTGCGCCCCGGAGGTCCCGCGATGTCTCTGCCTTCCACCCCCGCCTGGCTCACAGGCGAATCCCTCGAGGAGGGCCTGGTCCGGCACGGCGTGTCCCGCCGCGATTTCGTGGAATACTGCGGTGGGCTGTGCGTGGTACTCGGCGTGGGCCGCAGCCAGGCTCCGAAAATGGTCCGGGCGCTGCTGGCGCCCCAGCGCCCGCCGGTCATCTGGCTGCAGTTGCAGGAATGCACCGGCTGCGTCGAGAGCGTGCTGCGCACGGCGGAACCGACCATCGGAGACCTGGTCCTCGACCTGGTGTCCCTGGACTATCAGCACACCCTGATGGCGGGCGCGGGCCGCGACGTCGAGGCGGCCATGAAGGCCTCGATGCGCGCCAACGCCGGCAAGTACATCCTGCTGGTCACCGGGTCGGTGCCGACCAAGGAGGGCGGGATCTACTGCACCGTCGGCGGCCGTACCGCTCAGGACATCCTCGAGGAAGCCGCCAAGGATGCCGCGGCGGTGGTGGCGATCGGGGCCTGTGCCCACTTCGGCAGTGTGCAGGCGGCCCGGCCCAATCCCACCGGCGCGGTCGGGGTGCACGAGATCATCAAGGACAAGCCGGTCGTGAACATCGCGGGCTGCCCGCCCATCGGCGACGTGGTGACCGCCACCCTGGTGCACTTCCTCACCTTCAACCGGCTGCCCGACCTGGACCCCCTGGGCCGTCCGCTGTTCGCCTACGGCGCCCGAATCCACGATCAATGCCCCCGGCGCGCCAACTTCGACGCCGGCCAGTTCGTCGAGCAGTTCGACGACGAAGCGGCGCGCAAGGGCTGGTGCCTGTATCACGTGGGCTGCAAGGGTCCGGCGACCTTCAGCCCCTGCCCGATCTTCCAGTGGAACACCAGGACCAGCTGGCCCATCGGCGCCGGGCATCCCTGCCTCGGCTGCACCGAGCCGAACTTCTGGGACACCATGACTCCCTTCTACGACCGACTCCCCGATGTCGGTGGGTTCGGGGTGGAGCAGCGGGTCGACATCCTGGGCGCGGCCTTGGCCATCGGGGCCACCGCGGGGGTGCTGGCCCACGCGGCGGCCACCGGGGTCCATCAGATGCGGGAACGGAAGCGCCAGCTGCCCGTGGTCGATCCGTCGTCCGGTGCCCCCGGCACCCCGAACAGCTAACCGGAGGGGTTCACCATGGCTGTAACCAAGGTCGTCGTCGACCCCATTACCCGGATCGAGGGGCACCTCCGCATCGAGGTCCAGGCCGACCAGGGCCGGATCACCGACAGCTGGGCGTCCTCGACCCAGTTCCGGGGCATCGAGCTCGTCATGGAGGGCCGCGATCCCCGGGATGCCTGGGCCTTCACCCAGCGGATCTGCGGGGTGTGCACCGTAGTGCACGCGGTGGCCTCCTGCCGGGCCGTCGAAGATGCGCTGGGCATCACCATTCCGCCCAACGCCAACCTGATCCGCAATCTGATCCACGGGATGCAGTTTATCCAGGATCATGTCATCCACTTCTATCATCTCCACGCCCTGGACTGGGTCGACGTGGTGAGTGCCCTGAAGGCAGATCCCGAGGGAACCGCCCGCATCGCCCGCCAGGTGTCTCCCTGGCCCAACAACTCCGCGACTTACTTCGCCGAGGTGCAGGCCCGGCTGAAGAAGTTCGTGTCGGGCGGGCAGCTGGGCATCTTCGCCAACGGCTACTGGGGCCATCCCGCCTACAAGCTGCCGCCGGAGGTGAACCTGCTCGCGGTGGCTCACTACCTGGAGGCGCTGGACTGGCAGCGTGACGTGATCCGGCTGCATACCATCTTCGGCGGCAAGAATCCCCACCCCAACTTCCTGGTCGGCGGGATGGCTTCGGCCATCAATCTGAACGACACCGCCACGATCAACGCCGAGCGGCTCACCGACATCCGGGACCTGATCACCAAGGCCCAGCGGTTCGTGGAGCAGGTGTACTGGCCCGACCTGCTGGCCATCGCCGGCTTCTATAAGGAATGGGGCGCCATCGGCGGCGGGGTCCCCAACTTCCTGAGCTACGGGGAGTTTCCCGAGGGGGACATCACCGATCTCAACCGGCTGTACTTCCCCCGGGGCATCATCCTCAACCGCGATCTGTCCCGGGTCCAGGCCTTCGACCCGGCTCTGGTCCAGGAATACATCAACAGCTCCTGGTACGAGTACGCCGCGGGCGATACGGCCGGACTGCATCCCTGGGAGGGCGAGACCCGGGCCAAGTACAGCGGCCCACCGACCCCGTGGGAATATCTCCAGGGTGAATCGAAGTACACCTGGATGAAGGCCCCCCGTTACGACGGCCACCCGATGCAGGTGGGGCCGCTGGCGCGAATGCTGGTGGGCTTCGCGAGCGGGCATCAGGAGATCCAGGGCCTGGTCAAGGAGGTCCTGGATCGCCTGCAGGTCGGCCCCGCCGTCTTGTTCTCCACCCTGGGCCGCACCGCGGCCCGGGGCATCGAAACCCTGATGCTGGCCCGCCGGATGAATACCTGGTACGGCCAGCTGGTGGATCGGATCAAGAGCGGCGACACCCAGACCTTCAACGGGGCCAAGTGGGACCCCAAGACCTGGCCGGCCGGAGAGGCCAAGGGGTTCGGGTTCCTGGACGCGCCCCGGGGCGCGCTGGGGCACTGGGTGAAGATCCGGGACGGCAAGATCACCAAGTATCAGTGTGTGGTCCCCAGCACCTGGAACTGCTCGCCCCGGGATCCCAAAGGGCAGATGGGCCCCTACGAGGCGGCCCTGGTCGACAACCATCCCCTGGTCCGGCCCGACCAGCCGCTGGAAATCCTGCGGACCATCCACTCCTTCGACCCCTGCATGGCCTGCGGGGTCCACGTCCTGGACGCGACCGGCAACCTGGTGACCGAGGTCAAGGTGCAATGACGCCGACTGCCTCCCGGCCCGCCCCCCGGGACCGCCCGGGGTTCAGCCTGGCCCACAAGATTCCGCCGCCGAGCGGCGACTATCACTGGGTGTACCTGTGGGAGTGGCCCCTGCGCGCCATGCACTGGATCGCGGTGCTCTGCATCCTGGCGCTGGTGGCTACCGGCCTGTACATCGGCATGCCGTACTTCGTCACCGGTGGCGACACCAGCCAGCACTTCCTCATGGGCTGGATGCGGTTCGTGCACTTTGCGGCCGCGGCGGCGCTGGTGGCGACCGCGATCGTCCGATTCTACTGGCTGTTCGCCGGCAACAAGTTCGAGCGCTGGCCGGCGCTGTTCCCGCTCTTTCCCCGCGACTGGGGCAACATGTGGCGACAGGTGAAGTTCTACCTGATGATCCAGCCCGAGAAGGCGCCCCACTATCTCGGCCACAACCCGCTGCAGCAGTTGAGCTACACCGCCATGTACGGCCTGGGACTGATCATGGTGGTGACCGGCTTCGCGATGTACGGCCAGTCCAACCCCGGCGGGCTGTTCTACCTCGCCTTCAACTGGGTCGGCGTGGCGTTCGGGGGCATGCCGGTGGTGCGCTTCATTCACCATGTCTGCACCTGGCTGTTCCTGACCTTCATCCCGATTCACATCTACCTCGCCGTCCGGGCCGATCATCTGGAGCGGACCGGGGTGATTTCCTCCATCATCAGCGGCGGCCGGTTCGTGCCCACCAGCCAGCACTTCATCGACGGTGACGATGTCTGACCCAATCCGGGCTCTGGTGCTCGGCCTTGGCAACCCGCTCATGGGCGATGACGGCCTCGGCCTGGCCGCGCTGCAGCTGCTCCGTGAGGAGTGGGAGCTGCCGGACACCATCGACCTGGTGGATGGCGGCACCTGGGGCATGAACCTGCTGCCACTGATCGAGGACGCCCGGGAGCTGCTGCTGCTCGATGCCATCCGGCACGGGGAACCGCCCGGGAGCCTGGTGGTGCTGGGACGCGAGGAGCTGCCGCGCTACTTCACCCACAAGCTCTCCCCCCACCAGATCGACCTGAAAGAGGTGCTGGGTCTCGCTGAGCTGCGGGGCCACCTGCCGGCCCGCGCCACTGCCGTGGGACTGGAGCCGGAGCGGGTGGAGCTGGATCTGGAGCTGTCGGCGACGCTGGCCAACCGGGTCGGTGACGTGGCCCGGGTCGCCGCGCACATCCTGCGGCGCTGGGGGCACCACTGCGAGCGACGGGTGCTGACCGCCAATGCATGAAATGAGCCTGGCGCTGGAAGTGGCCCAGCTGGTCGAGCCGGCGGTCCCGGCGCCACCGGGCCGGCTGCTCCGGGTCGGGGTGGTGGTGGGCGATGACGCAGGGGTGGAACCGGAGAGCCTCAGATTCTGCCTGGGCGCAGTGCTGGCCCATCCGCCGTTCAATGGCGCGGAACCGGTGCTGCGACGCACCGCCGGAGATACGCTCCGGCTGGACTTCCTGGAGGTCGACGATGGCCGTCCGGACCATTGAGGTGCGGGAGCGCCTGATGGCGCGCAACGACGAACTGGCCGCGTCGGTGCGGCAGCAGCTCCAGGACACCGGGGTCACGGCCTTCAACCTGGTATCCTCGCCGGGCTCAGGGAAAACCCTGCTGCTGGAGCGGACCCTGACCGCGCTGGGCGAGGAACTCGGCATCGCGGTGGTCACCGGCGACGTGCAGACCCAGAACGACGCCGACCGCCTGGCCCGGCACACCACCCGGCTGGTACAGGCGGTCATGACCGGCGGCGCCTGTCATCTGGACGCCCGCCAGATCCTGACCGCGCTCGAGGCCATCGACCTGGGGCGCACCCGACTGCTGTTCATCGAGAACGTGGGCAACCTGGTGTGCCCGGCCAGCTGGGATCTGGGCGAGGCGGCCAAGGTGGTGCTGTTCTCGGTGACCGAGGGGGAAGACAAGCCGCTCAAGTACCCCAAGATGTTCCAGATGGCGCGCTACGCGGTGGTGAACAAGATCGACCTGCTGCCTCACCTGGATTTCGACGTCGACCGAGCCATCGCCAATGCCCGGGCGGTGAATCCCGAGCTGCGCTTCTTCCTCACGTCGGCCCGAACCGGCGAAGGCGTCGACGCCTGGTTCGGGTTCCTGCGGCAGCAGGCCGGCGTGGTCCAGACGACATGACCGCCCCGCCCTCCGCGGAGGCCGCCTGCCGAGTGCAGGTCCTGGGCGTGGTCCAGGGCGTCGGCTTCCGGCCCTTTGTCCACCGGCTGGCACAGCGATTCGACATGGCGGGCTGGGTCCGCAACGACTCCGGTGCGGTGGTGATTGCGCTGGAAGGCCCCGCCGAGCGCATTCAGGAGTTTCTGGTCGCGCTGGAGCGGGAGCCTCCGCCGCTGGCCCGCATCACCCAGGTCACGGTGGAGACCGTGGCTCTCCAGGGGCTGGAGGGCTTTGCGATCTCCGCCAGCCAGGCGCAGCCCGACCAGCGCCAGCCGGTCCCACCCGATGTGGCGCTGTGCCCCGACTGCGAGCGGGAGCTGTTCGATCCGGCGGACCGTCGCCATCACTACCCGTTCATCACCTGCACCGACTGCGGCCCCCGCTACACGGTCATCGAGAACCTCCCGTACGATCGGGAACGGACCACGATGCGCCCGTTCGTGCAGTGTCCGGAATGTGCCCGGGAGTACGCTGATCCCGTGGACCGGCGCTACCACAGCGAGAGCAACAGTTGTCCAGCCTGCGGGCCGGCACTCTGGCTGGAGGATGCCGCCGGCGAGACGGTCACCCGGGAGGCCAGCCAGGCGATCGACGCGGCGGCGCTGTGGTTGAGGGCTGGGAGCATTCTCGCGATCCGGGGCTTCGGCGGCTACCACCTGGCCTGCGACGCCACCAACCCGATGGCGGTCGCCGAGCTGCGGCGCCGCAAGCACCGGGAGGCCAAGCCCCTTGCGGTGATGGTGCGATCGCTCGCTGACTGCCGCCTGCTGGCCGATCCCAGCGATGAAGAAGCCCGGCTGCTGGCTTCCCCCGCCCGACCCATCATGCTGCTCCGGGCCGCGTCCGATTCCCCGCTGCCGCCGGAGGTGGCCACGGGCCTAGACACCATCGGCGTGATGCTCCCGGGGACACCCCTCCACGCCCTCCTGCTGGACGCGGTGGGACTGCCCCTGATCATGACCAGCGGCAATATCAGCGAAGAGCCGATTGCCATCGGCAACGCCGAGGCCCGGAGCCGGCTGGCCCCGATCGCGGGTGCCTTTCTGATGCACGACCGGGACATTCTGTCCAGGTGCGACGACTCGGTGCTCCGGGTCGCCGGCGGGCGCCCGGTGCTGTTGCGCCGGGCACGGGGATACGCCCCCCTGCCCCTGACCCTGCCGGTCCCAGCCCCGGTCCCGCTGCTGGCGGTGGGGGCCCACCTCAAGAACACCTTCACCCTGGTGTACCGCGGCGACGCCTGGGTCAGCCCCCACATCGGCGATCTCGAGACCATCGAGGGGGTCGAGCACTTCCAGCACACCCTCGCCGCCTATCGCCGGCTGTTCCGCATCGATCCCGAGGTGGTGGTGCACGACCTGCACCCCGGCTACCTGTCCACCCGCATCGCCGAGGAACTCAACCCCGGCACACTGTTGGCCGTGCAGCACCACCACGCCCATGTCGCGGCGGTCCTGGCGGAACATGGGGAGACCGGTCCCGCGATCGGGGTGGCCTTCGACGGCACCGGCTACGGCACCGATGGCACCACCTGGGGCGCGGAAGTACTAGTCGGCGACCTGATAGGATTCTGGCGCCTGGCCCACGTGCGGAATGCCCCCATGCCCGGCGGCGACCTCGCCGCCCGGCAACCGTGGCGGGTGCTGGCGGGCTACCAGTCGCTGGAGCCGGCCTGCGCGCCCTTGTTCGCACCGGTGTTCGCCCGGGTACCCGTCACGGAGCGCACCGCGGTCGAGCGGCAGCTGGCCGCCGGGGTCAACGCGCCTCTCGCGTCCTCGATGGGGCGGCTGTTCGACGCGGCGGCGGCGATCCTCGGGCTCCGGCTCACCCAGCGGTACGAGGGCCAGGCGGCCATGGAGCTTGAGGCCGCGGCCGGCGGCCGCCAGGGTTCGCCCCAGGACCTCCCCATCCGCTCGGACCCGGCCGGCGGCTGGGAGGTGGATCCGCTTCCTCTGCTGGCCTATCTGGCCGAGCAGCGCGCCCGGGGCGTCGAGGCGACGGTCCTCGCTGCCGACTTCCACGACTCCATCGTGGCCATTACCGCACGGCTGGTAGCGCTGGCCGCGGATTCCACCGGTCTCCGCACGGTGGTGCTCTGCGGCGGCGTATTCCAGAACGCCCGGCTGCTCTCGACCCTGCCTGGGGTGCTGACCGCGGCCGGTTTCCGGGTGCTGCTGGCGCGCCAGCTTCCGCCCAACGACGGGGCCATCAGCTTCGGCCAGGCCGCCATGGCGGCCGCCCGGCTGGCAGCCCGCTCCTGACACCTGCCACAGGAGGGTTCCATGTGTCTCGGCATTCCCGGACGGATTCGCGACACCCGAGACGATCGCGGCCTGCTGATGGGGACGGTGGAGTTCGGCGGGGTGCGCCGGGAGGTGTGCCTCGCCTACGTCGCCGATGAGGTGGTACCGGGCGACTATGTCATCGTGCACGTCGGCTTCGCCATCTCCCGGGTAGACGAAGCCGAGGCGGTCCGCACCTTCGAGGCGCTGCGGGAGATGAGCCAGCTCGAAGAACTGGACTGGATGCGCGATGTCGCCGAGCAGGGACTCGCCGGGCAGGCGGCGGGGAGGGACCCATGAAATACCTTGAGGAATACCGGGATGGGGCGCTCGCCCGCAGCCTGATCCAGCGGATCCGGAAGGCCGCCACGCGGCGCTGGACCCTGATGGAGGTGTGTGGTGGTCAGACCCACACCATCGTGCGTCAGGGCCTGGACCAGCTGCTCGAGGGGGCGGTGGAGATGATCCACGGGCCCGGCTGCCCGGTCTGCGTCACCCCGCTGGAGCAGATCGACAAGGCGCTAGCCCTGGCGGCGCGACCCGACGTGATCTTCACCTCCTTCGGCGACATGCTGCGA